>NZ_JBWDLI010000003.1:243615-323627 GCF_056238625.1 Colwellia sp. F1 | reverse complement strand
TTTACCAGTAAGTTTTTTACCTGATTGAAGTGCTTTAACTGCATCTTCGAAGTTGAATTGATTTGTCATGTGTCATTCCTGTTTTTTACCAGTTTACCGAAATGACACAGATTTTTGAACATTACCTTTCCATATTGCGTCAGCCTTTTAAGGTAGCGTCTACCCATTGCCAAGTTAACATTGTGTTGATTTTTTTGTTGCTGTGATGTTTGCGGGGCGGTGTTTGTATTAACCAATATTGGAGTAATATGTTTCATTGTTTAATGACACACTTTATGACAAAAACAACTGTTGTTTTATATCACTCATTCAGCATATAAATAGAATTATCTACATCACTGCTGCTTTTTTTAAGTTATAATAAAGGGTCTCCGTTAGGACGGTTAATTATTGATAGCTTAAAGGAATATTAAGTGTTTTTGTTTAAATCTATTGTAAATCTTTCTCGTGGCTACAAGCGTGTTATTTCGCTTGTGGTTGATTCTATTCTTTTGTTTTCTGCTTTTTGGCTGGCATTTTTTATGCGCCTTGAAAGTTTTTCTCCTATTTTTAATCAAGGTTACTGGCTTGTTTTTGGTTGCACTTTATTTTGTAGTTTATTTATATTTGCCAAGCTAGGGCTTTACCGGGCGATATTGCGTTATATGAATATGCAGGCGTTGTGGACTGTAGCACTAGGTAGTATCTTGGCGACTGTCGTTTTTATTGGTTCGTTATTTATTTTAAATGTTAATGTCCCGCGTACTGTTCCTTTTATTTTTATGTGTTTATTTTTGATACTCGTTGGTGGCTCAAGAGTGATTGTGAGATCGGCTGTTGGGCATAAACGCGAGCAAAATAAAACCGCTGTTTTAATCTTTGGCGCTGGCTCTTCAGGCCGGCAATTAGCAATAGGGCTGTCACAAGGAATAGAGTACCGTGCTGTTGCTTTTGTTGATGACAACCCCGCCTTACAAGGTACAATTATTCAAGGGGTTCGTGTTTATTCACCGAAGAAAATATCAGCATTGGTCAACAAAAAAAACATTGAAAAAATATTACTGGCGATGCCAAGCACCACGAGAAAACGCCGTAAAGTAATACTCAGTGCTATTGAACCATTAGGCATTGAAGTGTTAACTGTTCCAGGCATGGCTGATATTGTTGATGGCAAAGCAAAAATTGAAGAGTTTAAAGAAGTTGGCGTAGAAGATTTATTAGGCCGTGATCCTGTAAAAGCTAAAGCTAACTTAATGAATGCTAATGTGGCTAATAAAATTGTTATGGTCACGGGGGCTGGTGGCTCTATTGGTGCGGAATTATGCCGTCAAATTATTCGATTAAACCCCACAAAAATAATATTATTTGAGTTATCAGAATTTTGCTTATATACCATCGATAAAGAACTTAACGCCTACAAAACAAAGCACGGCTTAAGCGTTGAAATATTTCCTATGTTAGGCTCTGTACAAAGAGTGAATCGCATTGAAAAAGTCATGGAAAAATTTGCAGTGCAAACTGTTTACCATGCTGCTGCATATAAACATGTTCCTTTAGTTGAGCATAATGTTGTTGAAGGAGTGAGAAATAACATCTTTGGTACTTACCATGCAGCGCGTGCCGCGATCAACGCTAAGGTGGAAACATTTGTCCTTATTTCTACCGATAAAGCGGTTAGACCCACTAATATAATGGGAACAACAAAGCGTATGGCAGAATTGGTATTACAGGCATTAGCTAAAACACAAAATACAACGCGTTTTTGTATGGTTCGTTTTGGCAATGTTTTGGGTTCTTCTGGTTCTGTTGTGCCTCTCTTTCGAAAACAGATTAAAGAAGGTGGGCCTGTGACTATTACCCACCCAGACATTACTCGCTACTTTATGACTATCCCAGAAGCGTCTCAATTGGTTATTCAAGCTGGTGCCATGGGCAAAGGTGGTGATGTTTTTGTGCTTGATATGGGAGATCCAGTAAAAATTTGTGATCTAGCTCGCAAACTTATTCTCTTAAGTGGATTTTCAATAAAAGATGCCACTTTACCCGATGGTGATATTGAAATTCAATATACAGGGTTAAGGCCAGGCGAGAAGCTCTATGAAGAGTTGCTAGTCGGAGATAACGTTTCTGGTACTACCCATGAGCGGATTATGTCGGCTCAAGAAGTTATGCTTGACTGGGATGAGCTCGAGCCATTATTAACGCGACTTGATCTAGCTTGCCATAACTTTGAGCATGAATTAATTCGTGAAATATTGCTTGAAGCACCAACCGCGTTTGCACCAACCGATGGAATTTGTGACTTAGTTTGGCAACAAACCAATCATGATAAACAAAAAGTTGCTGAGGTGATTAATTTAAAAAAAGCTAATTAATAACATTAGCTTTTTTTCACCGTTTTAATTTACTCTATACTGTCAGTTACAGGTGATAAATAACCTAGGTTTGTCAATTGACTATCAGCAAAGGTGTTAACAACATCGCCAATAACAATTAGGCTAGGGGGCTTAATGTTGTGTAATTTCACCAATGCTTCTAAGGTAACTAAACTGCCTTTTATCACTTGTTGGTTAGCATGAGTACCTTTTCTAATTAATGCGGCTGGCGTATTTTCACAACGCCCAGCATTGATTAATTGCTGAGTAATAATAGGTAAACTTTTTATACCCATATAAAAAACAACTGTTTGCTCGGTGTCATTTAAAGCTTTCCAGGGTAGGTCAAGGGCACCATTGTTTTGTACATTGCCAGTAATGAATGTGCAACTTCGTGCCACCTTGCGATGAGTTAAGGGAATCGCGGCATAACTAGTACAGGCGGAAGCAGCAGTCATACCCGGTATAATATGACAAGCGATACCCTGATGTAAAACAAAAAGAGCTTCTTCCCCTCCTCGACCAAAAACAAAAGGGTCTCCTCCTTTTAAACGCAGTACTTTTTTATTTAATTTGGCATTATCAACTAATATTTGATTAATTTTCTCTTGAGGTACGCGATGGTCTGCCTGCTTTTTACCCACATAAATACGTTCACAATGAGTCGGTAACAATGCCATGATCTCTTCACTGACGAGACGATCGTAAACAACGACCTCTGCTTGTTGAATAAAACGCAAAGCTTGTAAAGTTAACAAGTCTGGATCACCTGGCCCTGCGCCTACTAGAGCAACCTCGCCACTTTTGAATACTTGTTTATGTGCTGGTGGTGTGTATTGGGGGAAAGAGTTCATAATAGCTCTGATTATTTTATAAAGTTGAAGTAGTGCATTATTTTCATATTAATATATGTAGTTTTATTAATATGAAAGCAAAAAAACGCCCGAAGGCGCTTTTTTAACATAACTTATATTTTACAGTTTCATCTTTAAGCCAAAAAATTTGAGCTTAAGAAGAAACCTATATTGGTTATTATTGACTTAACGCTTCACCTAAATGAGGACGAATATTTTTTAATATTTCTCTTTGTAAACGCGTACTGCTAGCAACAATATTACCTGATGTTGCATGGTTATGCCCACCAACAAAATCGGTGACTAAGCCGCCAGCCTCTATAACAAGTAGTTCGCCTGCAGCAGTATCCCATGGCTTTAAGCCGATTTCGAAGAAACCATCCACTCGACCAGCTGCTACATAGGCTAAATCAAGTGCGGCAGAGCCAGCACGGCGCATATCGGATGTTTTTTGAAATAATGACGCGAACATCGCCATATAAGCATTTGTATGTTGCTTTTGTTTAAACGGAAAACCCGTTGCCACAATGGATGAAGATAAATCTTTGTGTGCTTTTAGACGGATACGCATACCGTTTAGCTGTGCGCCTTTGCCACGGCTAGCAGTAAATAGTTCACCACGAATTGGGTCAAATACGACGGCTTGGTCGAGCTTACCCTTTACTTTTAAGGCAATGGACACGGCAAAGTGTGGAATGCCTTTAATAAAATTTGTTGTACCGTCGAGTGGGTCAATAATCCACTGAAAGTTGTCGTCTGAACCTGTTAGTACCCCAGACTCTTCACCAATAATGGTGTGTGCTGGGTATGATTTACGAATAGTTTCAATAATTGCTTCTTCTGCGGCAAGATCGGCACTGGTCACAAAGTCGCTTGAGCCTTTAGACTCAACTTCTACTTTATCAAGTTGCTCAAATGAGCGAATAATAACTTTTCCTGCATTGCGCGCAGCGCGCACGGCAATATTTAGCATGGGATGCATAATAACGAACCTATTTGTAAATGGCTTTTAAAAGAACGGGTAACTATAAAGTATAGACAGATTTGCGATATTATCTTTCAATAGTACCTTAGCCGGGCCAATCAACACTTTTTTAGCTAGCAACGACTAATTTTAGTCGTGCCTAAAATAAAAAGTGCGATCAAACACAACATTTTAATACCATCTATTTTCTAGCGCGCGAAGTATAGCAAACTACAATATTTTTAGCGAGTCAGAAAGTTAATTTAATTGTCTATTAAATGAGTGATTTTCGATTTATATTCATTTGATTGACATTTACTGAATTTTTATTAGGTATACCGGTATTCTTCTATGATAGAATTTACCGTACAGAAGTGGGTTGTATTGACTCATAAAGTCATTTTTTTTAAGTAACCCGTTTTTTGCATAAAATAACATTTGGGTGAAGCCAAGTATGAGCATAAAGTAACATGTCAGATTCAACGTTAGATTCAAAGAGTAATCCTCTATTAGCACAAGTACGTATCGTATTAGTAAACTCGTCAGACTGTCGTAACATAGGCAGTGCCGCTAGGGCAATGAAAACGATGGGGTTAAGCCAGTTAATCTTAGTTGACCCAATAGAAATGCCTAATGGTCAGGCGCAAGCTTTAGCTGCGGGGGCAACCGATGTATTAACGAATGCAACAGTGGTCAGTACCTTAAGTGAAGCCATTGAAGGTTGCGGTTTAGTAGTTGGTACCAGTGCTCGGTCACGCACCTTACCTTGGCCCATGCTAGAGCCGCGAGGTTGTGGTGAAAAAATGGTAGCAGAAGCAGCAGAGTACCCCGTTGCTTTGGTTTTTGGCCGAGAAAGTAGTGGCTTAACAAATGATGAGCTACAGCTTTGCCATTTTCATGTGCAAATTCCTGCGAACCCAGACTACAGTTCACTGAATTTAGCCATGGCAGTACAAACGTTAAGTTACGAAATTCGCACCAGTTACTTACTTGCCACTGACACTGAACACCAAGAGCGCAGCACAGGTAATGGTAATTATATTGGTAAAAAAAACCTCAGTGCCAAAAGCGAAGATAATGAAACATACCCAGTAACACAAGAAACAGAGCGCTTTTATCAACACTTTGAAAACGTTTTGTGTAAAACAGGGTTTATTGTGCCGAGCCATCCCGGTTTAGTGATGACAAAACTCAGGCGTTTATTTAACCGTGCTCGTCCTGATGTCAAAGAAATTAAAATGATGCGTGGTATTTTGGCCTCAGTAGAAAAAGCATCAGCAGTTGAGTCATCAACCGATTAAACCTCAAATAACACCAGCTAAGAAATAACAAAGGAAACAATATGTTTAGCCGCATGAAAGAAGACATAAATAGTGTTTTCGACCGAGATCCCGCAGCCCGTAATACTATTGAGGTATTACTAAACTACCCAGGCTTACATGCTATTTGGATTCACAGGTTAAGCCATAGGTTATGGCGCGCTAATTGGAAATTAGTCGCAAGAGTACTATCAACCTTTTCGCGTTGGTTAACCGGTATTGAAATTCACCCTGGGGCCAAATTGGGGCGTCGATTTTTTATTGACCATGGTATGGGAGTGGTGATTGGTGAAACATCGGAAATTGGTAATGATGTGACCTTATACCATGGGGTAACCTTAGGTGGAACAAGTTGGAATGCAGGTAAGCGTCACCCGACATTAGAGGACAATGTCGTTATTGGCGCAGGCGCTCAAGTACTTGGCCCTATTACTATTGGTAAAGGTGGGAAGGTAGGATCAAACTCCGTGGTGGTTAAAGATTTACCTGAAAGCGCGACCGCTGTCGGTATTCCTGCTCGTATTGTTAATAGTAAAAATAATTCAAACTCATTACTTGATAATGAGTTAGCAGAAAAGCTAGATAAAAATTTAGGCAAAGAGTACCGCGACACTGCCGCGAAAAAATTTGGCTTTGATGCATACGCGGTATCAGCCGACAGCCCGGATCCTGTTGCAAAAGCCATAGGGCGGTTATTAGATCACATGCACTTAATGGACAATCGAGTATCGGGACTTTGTAAAGAAGTAAATCAATTAGGAGGCAATGTTTGCCCTGAAGATTTACCTGAGTTAAAAGTGGGTGAATTTGTTGATGATGAGAAAGCCGCTGCAAAACGTCGAGAAAGCAAAGTAGAGAGTTTTGATCCGGAAATTTAAGCGTTAACACTAAAATCCAGCTTTCTCGATTTACTCTTTATTTATCAGTGACTTAAGGTGGTTTAGTTGGGTGTATGAATAATAGTTGATTAAAATAGTCAAGTATTGCTTTTCCATTGCTTCATCTTAGTGTAAAATACTTGACTATATTACTCAGGTATATATTTGACTATTTAATAAGGGTATGTAAAATTGCGTTATGTGTTAATGTTTTACACTATTATTCACCCTTAAAAATGTTGAATATATCTCATATAAGTGGATTAAATGGGCGCATTATGAAATTAACTTCTAAAGGTCGTTATGCTGTAACTGCAATGCTGGATGTTACTATCCATGCCGTAAATGGGCCTGTATCACTCGCTGATATCTCAGAGAGACAAGGAATTTCTTTATCGTATTTAGAGCAATTGTTCTCTAAATTACGCAAAGGTGGCTTGGTCAATAGTATTCGAGGGCCAGGAGGTGGTTATCGTTTAGGGCGATGCTCAGCAGAAATTACTATTGCCGATGTTATCAGCGCTGTTAATGAAAGTGTTGACGCTACAAAATGCCAAGGCAAAGGTAATTGCCAAGGTGGAGAGCAATGCTTAACGCATTCTTTATGGCAAAGCTTGAGTCAACGTATTGAAGAGTTTTTGCAAGATATTTCACTGGCAGAAATTATTACTAAAAGTGACGTGAAAACCGTATCGAAACGACAAAATGACATTTATATGTCGGTAAATAAAGCATCGCCATTAAAAAGCATTATTCCGATTAATTTATAGCGTATTACTTACAAGTTATTGACCTTCATATTGCAGCTAAAAATATTAGGTTGATGTTAGATTTATATTAAATACTCGTACAAGTGGAGAGAGAAAGCCAATGAAGCTTCCTATTTATTTTGATTATTCAGCTACTACCCCAGTTGATAAGCGCGTTGCTGAAAAAATGATGCAATATATGACTACTGACGGTCATTTTGGTAACCCTGCATCACGTTCTCACAAGTTTGGCTGGCAAGCAGAAGAAGCCGTAGATGTTGCACGTAATCAAATTGCTGATTTAATTAATGCTGACCCACGTGAGATTGTTATTACATCAGGTGCTACAGAGTCAGACAACCTTGCTATCAAAGGTGTTGCTAATTTTTATAGCAAGAAGGGTAAGCATATTATTACCTGTAAAACAGAGCATAAAGCGGTACTTGATCCTTGTCGCGAATTAGAGCGCCAAGGGTATGAAGTAACCTACCTTGACCCAGAAGAAAATGGCTTAATTGATTTAAAGAAACTCGAAGCAGCCATGCGAGAAGATACTATTTTAGTCACCATTATGCATGTAAATAACGAAATTGGTGTTATTCAAGATATTGGTGAAATTGGCGAAATGTGTCGTGCTCGTAAAATTGTTTTTCATGTTGATGCCGCACAAAGTGTGGGTAAACTGAATATTGACTTACAGCATTTAAAAGTTGATTTACTTTCTATATCTGCCCATAAAATGTATGGCCCTAAAGGGGTTGGTGCATTATATGTACGCCGTAAACCGCGTATTAGACTTGAAGCACAAATGCATGGTGGCGGGCATGAACGTGGTATGCGCTCTGGTACATTAGCGACCCATCAAATTGTTGGTATGGGTGAAGCATGTCGTTTAGCAAAAGAAGAAATGGCACAAGACCTAAAACATGTAACTGCGATGCGTGACCGTTTATGGGCTGGCTTAAATGACATGGAACAAGTATTTGTTAACGGTGACTTTGATAAACGTTACCCAGGTAACTTAAACGTAAGTTTTAACTTTGTTGAAGGTGAGTCGTTAATTATGGCATTAAAAGACTTAGCTGTTTCGTCAGGCAGTGCTTGTACTTCAGCAAGTTTAGAGCCTTCATATGTGTTAAGAGCACTTGGTTTAAATGATGAAATGGCACATAGCTCAATTCGTTTTAGCTTTGGTCGTTTCACCACAGAAGAAGAAGTTGATTATGCAATCGACTTAATCAAAAAATCTATTGGTCACTTACGTGATATGTCACCGCTTTGGGAAATGTTCAAAGACGGTATTGATTTAGACTCAATTGAATGGGCAGCTCACTAGTCTTATTGTTCTTTCTTATTTCCACATAAGAAAGAACAAAGAAAGTGACAATTGTTAGGAGAAAATATTATGGCTTATAGCGAAAAAGTAATCGATCATTATGAGAACCCACGTAACGTTGGTTCTATGGATAAAAATGATGCATCTGTAGCAACCGGTATGGTTGGCGCCCCTGCGTGTGGTGACGTAATGAAATTGCAACTTAAAATTTCAGCAGATGGCATTATCGAAGATGCTAAATTTAAGACTTATGGCTGTGGCTCTGCTATTGCTTCAAGTTCATTAGTAACAGAGTGGGTCAAAGGGAAATCAATAGACGAAGCAGGTGAAATTAAAAACACCGCAATCGCTGAAGAGTTAGCCTTACCCCCGGTAAAAATTCATTGTTCAATTTTGGCAGAAGACGCCATTAAAGCAGCGATTGAAGATTATAAAAGCAAAAATGGTTAATCGTTCAGAACAAGACTCAAAACAGGAAATGTAGTATGTCAATTACCATGACGCCAGCAGCGGCAGAGCGAGTTCAAACTTTTATGACAAACCGAGGTAAAGGCCTTGGTTTGCGTTTAGGTATTAAAACGACAGGCTGTTCAGGTTTGGCTTATGTGCTTGAGTTTGTTGATGAGTTAAATGAAGATGATCACATGTTTGATATTGAAGATGTGAACATTATTATCGACACAAAAAGTTTGGTTTACCTTGATGGCATTGAGTTAGATTTTGTTAAAGATGGCTTGAATGAAGGTTTTAAATTCACCAACCCCAACGCCAAAGGCGAATGTGGCTGTGGTGAATCATTTAACGTATAACAGGCCTAATTCTTTGTTTGTTGGCTTAACTGTATTGTTGAAAGCACGTATTGACTTAAGTCAATTATGTGCTTTTACTTTACCTTAAAACCAAACCACATTGAATTTAACCATGATTAAAACAACTTATCTGAACAACAATTCTTTAGGTAATATAGTGAATTACTTCCAATTATTCGGCATTGAAGTTTTATTTGATCTCGATTTAAACCAATTATCACAAACCTATCAAAAATTACAAAAGTCGACTCATCCCGACAAGTTTGCTGGTGCTTCAAACCAAGAACAGCTAATGGCTGTACAGAAATCGGCAGAAATCAATGATGCTTACCAAACACTAAAAGATCCTTTACAACGCGCTGAGTATATACTCACGTTACGCGGTGTTGATTTACCTAATGAGCAAAACACATTTGGCGATACCAGCTTTTTAATGAGGCAAATGGAGCTCAGAGAAGCATTAGAAGAAATTAAGTTTGCCGACGATGTTGACGCTGCCTTAGCAGCCTTCCAACAAGAACTTACTCAAGAATATCAACAACATTTCAATACACTAAAAGCACAAGTATTAGAAAATACGACAGCAGCGAACGCACTTGCATGTGATAATTTACGTAAATTAAAGTTTTATCACAAACTTAACATTGAAGTAGAGCGCCTTGAAGATAGTTTATTTGAAGATTAACAAGTCGATAACAGGCTAGTTAGTAAAAACAGATTAGTTACTAAAGCGTAAGAACGCTTAGGCGTAAGCAATAAAATTATCTTATTATTATTTATTTTTAACTCAGAAAACTGAACATAATTAAAATATGGCTTTATTACAAATAGCAGAACCCGGGCAAAGTACTGTTCCACACGAGCATAAATTAGCCGCGGGTATAGACTTAGGTACCACAAACTCACTTGTTGCTAGCGTACAAAGTGGCAAGGCAAGCACGCTAGTTGACCAACAAGGTAGCGACATATTGCCTTCTGTTGTGAGTTATCAGCAAGGTGACACTTTCGTTGGTGGTGAAGCAAAGTCGTTTAGTGTTAGCGACCCTCAAAATACCATTGTATCGGCTAAACGTTTAATTGGTCGCTCTTTAACTGATATTCAAAGCAAATACCCATCACTGCCTTATCAATTTACTGGCGATGAAAATCAACCTGAAATTGTCACGCGCCAGGGTAATATTAACCCGGTTCAGGTGTCGGCAGAGATTTTAAAAAGTTTACACCAGCGTGCTGAACAAGCATTAGGCGGTGAGCTGACAGGCGTGGTTGTGACTGTGCCAGCATACTTTGATGATGCACAACGCCAAAGTACGAAAGATGCAGCCAAGTTAGCGAATGTTAACGTATTACGCCTGCTGAATGAGCCCACGGCTGCCGCTGTTGCTTATGGGTTAGATTCAGGTCAAGAAGGCGTTATCGCTATTTATGATTTAGGCGGAGGTACCTTCGATATTTCTGTACTTCGCCTTAATAAAGGCGTTTTTGAAGTGCTTTCAACGGGTGGTGACTCAGCCTTAGGTGGTGATGATTTTGATGTTGCGCTCGTTGATTATTTAGTTGAAAAAGCTGGCTTAATTCGTCCGTTGTCGCCATCCTTAGAGCGCCAATTAATGCAACAAGCATGTTATGCGAAAGAGCAGTTAACTGAATTAGACAGTGTTGAGGTCACTCTAACACTTGATGCAGCAAAAGATGGCAAGAAAGAGTGGACTACAACGTTATCAAAAGATACTTTTAATGGCTTAATTTTACCCCTAGTGAAAAAGACCTTAAGAGCATGCCGTCGTAGTTTAAAAGATGCTGGCGTGAGTGCAGAAGAAGTGCTGGAAGTAGTGATGGTTGGTGGCTCTACCCGAGTACCTTTAGTGCGTACTGAAGTTGAAAAATACTTTAATCAAACACCCTTAACGTCAATTGACCCAGATAAAGTGGTTGCTATTGGTGCTGCTATTCAAGCTGATATTCTTGCCGGTAATAAACCTGACAGTGATATATTGTTGCTTGACGTTATCCCGTTGTCCTTGGGGTTAGAGACCATGGGGGGCTTGGTTGAAAAAGTGATCCCTCGCAATACCACAATCCCGGTAGCAAAAGCGCAAGAGTTTACCACCTTTAAAGATGGTCAAACCGCTATGGCTGTTCATGTGCTACAAGGTGAGCGCGAGCTTGTTGATGATTGTCGGTCTTTAGCACGTTTCGAGCTTCGTGGTATTCCTGCCATGACTGCAGGTGCTGCACATATCCGTGTCACCTTTAAAGTGGATGCAGACGGTTTATTGTCGGTGAGCGCAATGGAGAAGTCATCCGGTGTTGAAGCAAGCATTGAGGTGAAACCTTCATTTGGTATCGACGACACTAAAATTGCACAAATGCTAAAAGATTCAATGAATAATGCAAAAGCCGATATTGATGCGCGTATGCTAAAAGAACAGCAGGTTGAAGCTGCACGTGTGATTGAATCTATTCAGGCAGCTATTGCCTTAGATAGTCATTTACTCAATGACGAAGAAACAGCTAGTATTCGCCAAGTGATAACATCATTGGCAACCGTTAGCCAAGGTGATGATAAAGAAGCCATAGAATTAGCCATTAAAAAGTTAGATCAAGCGACTGCTGTATTCGCTGAACGACGCATGGACAATTCAATTAATAAAGCGCTAAGTGGTCAGTCTGTTGAAAAGCTGTAAAAGTCCGTTGTTTGTTTTTAATCGAAAGTGATAAGAGAGAAGAAGAGATAAATAAAATGCCAAAAATTATATTTTTACCTAATGAAGAACTATGTCCTGATGGTGCCGTAGTTGACGCAGAAAAAGGGGAAAGCATCTTAAATGTTGCCTTAAAAAATAACATTGGTATTGAGCACGCATGTGAAAAAGTTTGTGCCTGTACTACTTGCCATGTCATTATTCGAGAAGGCTTTGACTCAATCGAAGAGGGTGACGAGCTCGAAGACGATATGCTAGATAAAGCATGGGGTCTAGAGCCTGAATCTCGTTTAAGCTGTCAGTCTATTGTTGGTGATGAAGATTTAGTGGTTGATATTCCAAAGTATACCGTGAATATGGTTTCTGAAAATCACTAACGACATTGGCAAAATCCCCAACGAACTAAAAACTGAGTAATGTTTTGTTAATCAGTTGTTGGGGCTAATTTAGCGCTTTCCCTTACTGTAGCGAAGCGCTAAATATCAATAGCATCAGCGTTTATTGTCAGTGCTCACCTTATACTTACTATTTACTTACTCGCGCTGAACATCACCAATATTACCCATTACCCAATGACTCAAATGCATGCGGGCTTAGCCAATAATGCCTCAATACGACTTCTCAGCATGCACAACTTTTTCTAAATAACGACGAGATTCTGCTTTAGGATGCTTTTTTGTTAGTAAGTAATAAACATCTCTAGATGATTTAGCATTGAGCACCTTCATTGCCGTTGTGCGGTTACTGTGAAACGTTTTTAATACATTGCCAGCGCCACCATTGTAGGCAGAAATAACAGAATAGTGGCGGCTAGTTGCGTTGTTTATCGACTTTAAATAATTGTTATTGAGAATATATAAATAGGCAGTACCCATATCAATATTAAAGGCAGGATCAAATAATTGCTGTTTGCTTGGCATACCATTTTTGTTTTTAATACGTTGAAAAACATCGGCTCCGGCTGTTTTGGGTACCACTTGCATTAAACCATAGGCATTGGCCGAGCTTACTGCAAAGGGGTTAAAACTACTTTCAGTTTCAATTATGCCGTAAATAAGCTGTGGCGATATTTGGTAGCGCTTAGCAGCAGCGAGCACATACGAACTGTATTTTTGTTCACGCAAATGTAAATGTTTTTCAACCATATTTATGCGAACGGCATAGATTTGTTTATTGTTTCTTTTGTATTTTTGTAAATTAAATTCTGTTAAATGCTTAGAAAACCTATTTGCACGCCATGAATATTTAATCGGTTTGTGGTCATGGTCAAGCACTTGTTGATACAAAAAAGGCTGGCCTGATAACTGGGGTGCATCACTTGAGAATATGTCAGTTTTACTTGGGTCTGCAGTGGCTAACAATGTGCTAACAATAGCATTTTGTAAATTACTTAAGGTTTTTGAATACGAAGAGTCAGCTAGCGTTTCAATTAAGATAGTGCCTTTTTCGAAATTAACCATTGCCCGTGCTTTATAGTTATTCGTATATTTAACCAGTTTTTTATTATTCGGAAGTTGTGGCGAACTCTCGCCCCAGGTATTGCTAATATGGCGCTTTAACTCGTCGAACAAGGCTTTAATATTGTTTACATCTTTTTTTAGTAGCTTGTTGGTATGCACAGCTTGCTGTGTAATGGTAATAAAATCTGGATTATCGGCCTCTATTTGTTTAATTAAGGTTTCAGCGCTGCGAATTGACTCAAAATTTGCAGTAGTTTTACAGCTAGTTAAACCGAACATCAGTGTGAGCATTAATATTTTTTTAAACATCAATGCTAGCCACTGTAGTAAAGTTAAGGTACTTTATTTTACTGTATGTTGTGATACTTTTGATGGGCAAGTGTTATAATCCATAAAAATAATGTGATATAAAAGCTTAATGATAAACCTTTTTATTAGTTAAATGTAGTACTCAGCGCCTCTATATCTTTAGCACTGCTATTAACATGGTCACCACTTAAGCTGACCTTTTTACATAACGCTTCGTTGTCTTTAGAAATAACACCAATATCTATAATTTTTTTACTCATTTGCTCAGACACAATACTTTGTTGTTCAGTCGCTGTTGATATTTGGGCGGTCATATCGCTAACATCAGCAACACTCATCATTATATTTTCAATCGCTTGCTTAATCACTAAAGTATTTTCAGCGCATACTTCTGCATTATCTTTACTTACTAACATGACTTTACTCGACTCACGTAAGTTTTTCTGCAATTCAGATACCGAGCGTTGTATATCGCCAGCAGCATCTTGCGTTCTACTGGCTAATGTTCTTACTTCATCGGCTACAACAGCAAATCCTCGCCCTTGCTCACCGGCTCTTGCGGCTTCAATGGCAGCATTAAGTGCGAGCAGATTAGTTTGATCAGCAATACCTTGAATTTCACTCATGATCCCTGAAATTTTATCTACATCCAGTACTAGATTTTCTGTCGTGTTAGCAGCAGAATGAACATCATTAGCCAAACTATTCATTATGTTCTGGTTATTTGCGACTAAGTTGGTGGCATTGTCGCAATCTTGTTGAACCTGCGTCACTTTATCATGAGTTGATACTGTATTTTCACTTACGTTATTTATTGTTCTACTCATTTCATCAATGGCAGTAGAAAATTGCTCTAACTGTTGGTTGATATTTGAAGCACCACTTAACATGTCACTTGAGGCTAATTTTAGCGCTTCAGCTTGATTGAGTAATACCTTGCCTGAGTCATAGCTGCGGCCAAGCACAGTACGTATACGGGCTTGCAATAACGCGGTTTCATACTTCATTATGTTTGTTAAACTCTTACCGGTAAAAATAAAGCGGGATGGGCTATCAGAGCGCCGTTTAATTTTGTCGACATAGTGTGGAAAAGTGAATAACTCTTCAGAGAAAATAAGCGCTGTGGCTGCTATATTGAGCAAAATGAGTATCACAGCGATAGTAGACTCTATATAGAATAATGAAAAAACGATTGAAGCGGCAATTACAAGCCCGAAGAGTAAGCGTTTTAATGCAGTGTTTGAGTGAAAGTCTGTGACGGGTTTTTGGGCATTTAACCTATCGTAGTATTGTTGTGCATCATCTTTTTGTTTTGTCGTGGGTTTTACCCTGACCGATTGGAAACCAATTATTTTACCCTCTTCTGTTAAAGGGGTCACGTAAGCATCAACCCAATAATAATCACCATTTTTACAACGGTTTTTTATCATGCCACGCCAAGGTTCGCCATTTTTGAGCTTTTTCCACAAATCAGCAAACGCTTCTTTTGGCATATTAGGATGACGAACAATATTATGATGTTGGCCTTTCAGCTCTGCTAAAGTGTAGCCTGATACCCGACAGAATTCTTCATTTGCATAAACGATATCTCCTTGTAAATCAGTAATAGAAACTAATTGTTCCTTACTTGAAAAATTTAGCTCATTGTTCGTTATATTTACCATTCATTGTTCCTTAATTAAGATGGGTACTTATGATTTATTTGCACGTGGTTTTTAGTAGGTTTTTCCTTAAATTAATACAGCATTTGTTATGCATTATAGTCAATGGGTTTTGAAGTACCTAATTGTGTTGAGTGTTTTTTATAAAAATAAAATAACAACACTGTATATATAATATTCATTGTGGTGCTATAGTATTAATTTCAATAAGGTTAAAACTAAAATAAATATGTTTAGGGCTTATTGTAATGCTCAAAACAGAGTACTTTTTTGCTTAAAATGGAATCTTTGTATGTCAAATAAAAACAAAAATGACCAAGTAGCACAAACGTCTATGGCCGCCACGGAAACACTAGAACAGCTGAGACAAATTGTTTTTGGTGATGCTCAGCAACAGTTAATTGCGCAACTGACGTTATTACGAAGTGATATGGAACACGCACTCGATGCACAAGATAAAAAGTTTTCAACCCGTTTAGATAAATTACAAACCGACATAAATCAGCAATTAGACAAGGTAGAGAAGCAAATAAACTTGGTTGATAAACGCCACGATGATAGTGAAGAAAGTTTACACAAGGAGCATACCAATTTCGTTTCAGAATACGAAATGTTTACCGCTACCACACAGCAAGACTTGAAGAGTATAGAACAATCACTTAATAGCGAGAGTGCCTTATTATCTAGCAATTTTAACGCACAACTAGCGCAACTTAAAAGCCACTTAGACGCTGTTTCAAATGAATTAAGCTCTTCTAAAACTGACCGTAAAACACTGGCCAAACTGTTGGCGACAATGGCCACGAATTTAGCAGATGATCAGCTATAATGCCGCAACAGCCCAAAGCCGAACAAGTTGATTCTAAACAGCAACTTGCACAATTAAGAGCGCTAATACTTGGTGAAGATAGCCATTTGGTGACTGATGCTGTCAAAAAACATGCACGCGCTATCGTTGGGGAAGTGTTGACGGAAGCAATCGATGATAGACAGCAGCAAGACGGCTCGGTAAATAAGGTACTACTTCCTATTGTTGAAGATGCGGTGGAGCATTCGGTTAATCATAATAGCGAACGTTTAGTAAACTCGCTCTATCCTTTAATAGGGAGCTTAATTAGAAAGTCGGTTGCTGCCTTCTTAACAGACTTAATGGAAAAAACAAATCAATTAATTGATAATAGTTTAACACTTAAAGGACTAACTTGGCGGATTAAAGCGTGGCATGCAGGTGTTGGCTTTTCACAGTATGTGGCCTTACAAACTTTTGTTTATCGAGTTGAGCACGTATTTCTTATTCACAGAGAAACAAGTGTATTACTAAATTCGGTTGATTTTGACAACCAAACTAAAAATGATGCCGACTTAATTTCTGCGATGTTATCAGCCATAAATGATTTTGTTGGGGACTCTTTTTTAGGCAGTAAAGAAGGGGCTAAAGAGCAATTACAAACGGTAACAACAGATAGTTTTACCTTATTAATAAAACCAGGCCCTAACGCATTAGTTGTTGCTGCTGTTACAGGAACCCCGCCACAAAATGTGAGTAACCAACTACAGCTAACCTTAGAAGATATTCACCGTTTGTATGCTCAAGAGCTTATTCACTTTAACGGTGATAATAACAGTTTTGCTCATACCAGTAGCTTACTAAAAAGCTGCTTGCTGTCAGAGCAAAAAGACAACATGGCTAAAAAGAAGAAAGTGCCATGGCTGGTTTGGCTACTAGGGAGCATCAGTACCCTTATGCTTTTATTTCAAATAGCAACATGGTGGAGCAATACAGCGATAAACAAACAGCTTATGTTGTTAGATCAACAACCGGGTATTGTGGTTAATCATATTGAGGTGCAGGGTAGGCAAGCGGTAGAGCTAGCTGTTTTACGAGATCCCGATGCTATTTCGGTGCTTGATTGGTTACAAAAGAACAATATTAATATCAAAGAATTAACACTAACAGAGCGCTTATATCGTTCTTTAGCACCAGAAATATTAAATACAAGAGCGCAGCGTATTTTGGTTGAATATCCTGATATAACGCACAAATGGCACGCAGGTGTACTGCATTTGTCGGGAAATTTGAACTTCTATCAAGCTGAAGTATTAGTTAATGCACTTACAATGGCAGGCTTTGTTAAAGGTAAAAATTTATCCCTTGCTCAACTTAACCTAACCCCAGCGCTATCATCAGCTAGCAATGCTGATATTAATCAACAACTCTTTAATGAATTAGTCGGCCGAATAGCTGCTATTCAACTTGAGTTCCCTGTGGCTAGTAGTGCCGTAACTCCTAGAATGCAGCTAGTTTTACAGCAACTTTACCAAGATTTACAACAATTAAACCAGTTAGCTAAAGTACTTAAATTGAATATTGGCTTGGTTATTATTGGTTGTAGTGATAGTACAGGAAATACAGCGGCTAATAAATTATTAAGCCAACAGCGGGCTCAAAATACAGGGAACACTTTACGCCAATTAGGAGTTGATAAAGGGCAAATGTATATCACGGGTATCGGTGGAATAGACATTGCGCAAGTAAAAAATAAAGCAAGAAAAGTTATCTTTAACGTGTTATATGTAAAACAAGGGAAAGTTAATAATTAGCATGTGCCTATATATGCGCTTTACATAACAGTATTTAAAATAAAAATGTTAAGGTTGGAGGTCGCTTTGATTCAAAAAAAGATTTGTCTGCTAGGTGCATCCAACGTCGGCAAAACAAGTTTAGTAAAACAATTTGTAGAAGGCATTTTTGATGAAAAATACCTGACAACGATTGGGGTGAAGGTAGACAAAAAACGGATCACTATAGCAAACGATGTTATGCAACTTTTGCTTTGGGATATTGAAGGTAATGATCGTTATAATGCTTTTCAAGAGCGATACTTACGTGGAGCATCTGCTTATATTATAGTTGCCGACCAAACACGCATAGCGTCTTTAATGGAAGGGCTAGACATTCACGCACTTGCCCGTAAAGTCTCTAATTGCCCAGCGTACTTAGCGATAAATAAACATGATCTACCAGCAAGCTGGCATTGGGAAGACCAGGGGTTATTAAACTATAACAACCTGTTTGAGTCTCACTTTTATACTAGTGCCAAAACAGGTGAAAACGTAGAGAATATGTTCATTTGCTTAGCTAGTTTGTTACACGAGAATTAATAATATGTCGTCATTACTCAGTAATATACTCAATGCAATGGATCAAATTGTTTTAGAGGCTATTGACAGTGGTGCCAGTACATTTCGTCTACTTGAAGGAGAGAGTCAATGGGCTAATGCGTTATTTCCTACTACTGCGCACTCTAATGTGTTTACCATTGATGAGAATACACCTTTTTTGCACGACTTCCTGATTGATGCCCGAGAAGTGTGGAATAATACAAACAATAACAAGCTACGATCTGGCTTTTGGACTGAAGTAACAGCAAACAATACAAGCTTGCACCTAGAAGCTATAGCCATTAAGCAAGGGCAATATAATTTACTACTCATTAGCAGCCAAACAGAAGCGTTTACATTTCGACAACAGACCCTACAAACAGCGCGCGAGTTATTACTGAGTAATGATAAGTTGATTGAAAAAAATGAATACTTATACAACAGAATTCTTACTATTTTTAAAAAGCCATCACTACAAACCAATATTCTTGCTGCGTTAACAAAGGCCATTGAAAGTGCTGGTTTCGCAGTATTAATTACTGAGCAAGATTTTACGACCGTGTTGGCTAATACAGCAGCGATCAGCTTATTTGAGCAGAAGACCTCCTTAATAGCAGGGTTACATTCTAGTCGAGCGCAGTTACCTGCTCCTATTGACGTTATTATTCAATTGTTAAAAAACCAACTACCTGAATTTGAACGCATCATATCAACAAAGTCGAGTTGGGATGGCGAGCTTTGCTGGATGTCACCACCTTCTACCTTAAAGTGGTTAAAAGTGGCTTTACACCCAGTTTTAGATGAATTGAACGAGGTTAAAAACTGGATAGTATTTGCTAATGATATTAGTAACATAAAGCATTTGGTGCAAAGAAATGAGCAACTGGCTTTACAAGATATGTTAACCGAGCTGCCTAATAGAATTGCTTTTTGGCAAGTACTAGAAAAGAAAACTGCCTCAAATATTCCCTTTTATTTACTCTATGTAGATATTAATGAATTTAGGCGTCATAACGAGTTTTATGGTCATGATGAAGGTGATAGATTATTAATTGAAGTAGGTAGCCGAATAAAAAACACCATTAAAGAGACTGACTTTATTGCCCGCGTAGGTGGCGATGAATTTGCTATAATTTTGGCCAACATTGAAAACAAACAACATTGTGAGCTTGTCGTTAATAAAATATTTTCTTCAGTTAAAAAAACATTTAAGAGCAATGCATTAAGTAGTTTTAATATTAGTTTAAGTGTAGGTGCTGCTAACTTCCCAACAGACGCTAAAAGTGTTGAAGAACTAATGCGATTTGTTGACCTAAGTGCATACAATGGTAAAAAACCTAAAGCAAACTCATTGCAGTTCTATTCTCAATCGATGAAGGAGGCTTCACGGGAGTTAATAGAAATAGAACAAGATCTAAGACAAGCCATTAAAAATGAAGAGTTTGAACTATTCTTACAACCAATTGTTCATTTAGAACAATCCACCATAGTAAAAGCAGAGGCCTTGATCCGCTGGTTTCATCCTAGCAAAGGTATGGTTTCGCCAGATGCTTTTATTCCTGTTGCTGAAAACAACGGCTTAATTATTACGATAGGAAAATGGGTTATTGACAAGGTATGCCAAATGGTTAAAACCCTGGCTGCTATGGGCTATAAGATTAAAATATCACTGAATCTTTCCCCTTCGCAAGTTTATGATGAAAACTTATTTCCGCACCTGGCAGCTAGCATTAAGCATTATAAAATTGATTCTAGTTTACTCGAGTTAGAAATAACAGAAGGTGTATTGGTTGATGATTATGCTATTACTGAAAAATTGCTTAATAAAGTTAGAGCGCTAGGTGTCAGTGTTGCTATTGATGACTTTGGTACAGGCTATAGTTCATTGGCTTATTTAAAGCGACTACCCTTAGATTTTCTAAAAATAGATCGTTCGTTTATTAGAGACATTGTCAGTGATGATAATGACAAGGCGATTGTCAAAGCCGTTATTGCCATGGCGCATAATTTAAATTTAGGCGTTACTGCAGAAGGCGTTGAAACCCAAGCGCAGTTAGACTTCCTTTCAAAAAATGCGTGTGACTTAATTCAAGGTTATTTGTTTAGTAAGCCAATTAAATTTGACGATTTTGTAGCCTTGTTGAATAAAGCATAAAAGTTAAACTTTTGGGGATTAGCAGTAGTGCAGGGACATGCCTTGATAAACAACACGTGACGTATGTTTTCCTTAAATCTAGCTAACTGTAGGTCAACCATTAGGCTGCACAGCGATAACATCACTACAGCCCATTATGGTACTGAACATGGGTTGACCGAGGCACTAGGTTATGAATAGTTTTTTCAGTTTCTGCTTTCTTAGTTGGCTCGGCCAACAACTGTTCAAACTGTTTAATGAGGGTAACTTTATCAGGTGATGTTTTATCACCAGCACCAATATTGGTTAAATCAATCATAAAGCCGTCATATAAATCAGCAAGATCCTTAATAATTTCCATATTTAAAAACTGATCTTGGTTATAAATACTAGGGTAGCCGGCCTTTTGTTTATCAATTGCAAAGTTATCACCTTTAAGGTTGGTAATGCTGGTTGATTTATCACACGACAGCATACAACCGTTATCAATTCTTGGCTTTTCGCAGCCAACACTTTGTTGGAAGAAACACTGTCTACTGGTCATTAATAAGATTGGATGATAAATACTGTAAAATAATTCAAAATTTTCAGGACGAGCAATAGTACGCATTTGCTGCTGGTTTATTTCATTTGAAATAAAGGCGCCACTACAGTTAAAGGTTTCTTTCATTGCTAATAAAGCATAAGAGTTGGTGGTATTTAAGAAAGGCCCAGCTATCCATTTTATTCCCAGCTTATAGGCCTCATAAGCGATACCGGTATTGTTAGTGACAATTAACTTTGGTTTCACTTGTTGTAAAATGTTTAACGCAACATCGTAATCTTTACCAATTAACACCGAGGGGAACCAAGGAATTAATCGAGGGTTCTGTTTAAAAAATTCAACGTACTTGGTACAACCACGTTTGTAAGCATCGGGTAGTTTAAAGTAAACATTCGCTGGTGTGATTTGAGTTAAATTAACATCGTTTTCATCGCAAATTAATAATGATAACTTAGGTCGGCCATGATTTTTGGTATCACTTTGTGTCGCATTCATTTTAGGGTGATGCTTAAGCGGCGGCAAAGTAACTTCTGGCAATACTGGTTTGTTGTTGTTTAACGCGGTAGCAAGCTGTTTTTTCAGCTTGGTAAATTCTTTAAACGGAACATTTAAGCCATGGGGTAAATTGTCTACTTTTATTGTGGCTAAACGATAATGGCTGTTGTTAAAACTTTTAAAGCGCTTGTTAATTATGTCAGCATCAATACTTACCTGGTCGCTTATGGTTAATAAACTATTTGATTGTAAGGTAAATGTTACTGCATTACTCTCATTAAGGCTTTGGTTACTATGCATATTTTTTTCAATGGTGCTACCTTGTTCAATAACCGTGGCTGTGAGGGTTAATGGTTTACCTAGCGCCCCTGAAAACGATAAAGTCAGCAGTGGCTTAGCAATGCTTAAATGCTTTATTTTATCAAAAACAGTGGCCTTCATTGCTTTGTTTTGTTGGTGTAATGTTTGCTCTACTTCATGTATTTGTACCACAGAAATAGCATTTTCTTTGTCAAGGGCATGCTGTGTTGAATTATCTCGTGGGTTATCAATAAACATTGACTGGTTTAAGTCACCGCGTAAAAAGGCATTTGAAAAGTCACGGTTAAATACTTGATACAGGCGCTCAACATCTTGTGTTAATTCACCGGTATTAACAAAACCATCAATTTGTTTTCTAAAACTGTCAATTACCGTATTGACATAGCTAGCGCCTTTAATGCGTCCTTCAACTTTAAACGAATGCACACCGGCGTCAATTAGGGCAGGTAAGTCGAAAAAAGCAGAGTTGTCTTTAATATTTAAAGGAAAGTTATTACCCGCTGGCGTTGTTTCATATTCTTCACGACAAGCTTGGCTACAACGACCTCTATTACCAGAGTTACCTACACTGGCAGAAGTTGAATAGCACAACCCCGAAAAAGCAATACACAATGAGCCATGCACAAACACCTCTACTAATATTTCATGTGCTGCGGCAACTTTGGTAATGGCTTTTATTTCTTTGAGGTTTAACTCTCGTGATAAATTAACGCGTGAAGCGCCTAACTTTTTTAAAAAAGGTATTTGTCCCGCATTATGCGTGGTAAGTTGAGTTGACGCATGAATGTCAAGTGTCGGAAAGTACTTGGTAATTAAGTTAAACATACCAATATCTTGCACTATCACACCATCGAGCGTGGTATTAACTAACTTACTGAGCAGTTTTGCTAATGAGGCAAATTCACGCTCTAAAATAACAATATTGAGGGTAAGAAAAACCTTACATTGGTACTGGTGCGCCAAACGAATTACGCCAACTAATTCATCAAAAGACAGGTTAGACGCTCTGTTACGGGCATTGAAAGTATCTAAACCACAATATACCGCGTCAGCACCAGCAATAATGGCCGCTTTTATTGCATCAACATCGCCACCAGGTGCTAATAATTCAATTTCAGAACGCATTTTTTATAACCTACTTTACAGCTTTAATTTAAAAAAGAAGATTTTACCCGTATACACAACGAAAGAATAGGGTTATATAAGGAAGTCGGTCTGTTTTCTTGAGAATTTTTCGTTAAATAGAGAGTCTTTATGTTGCTTTTACCTTATAAAAACCTTGTGGATAACTTGGCGAACTTTTTACCTGAACAGCGAATTATTACCCGTTACGCTAAACGACTCGCTTATGGGGTAGATGCTAGCTTTTATCGCTTAGTGCCACAGTTAGTGCTCATACTTGATACAGAAGATGAAGTGATAAAAGTAATGCAACAAGCAGCGAAAGCCAAGTTGGCAATAACCTTTAGAGCTGCAGGCACCAGTTTGTCAGGGCAAGCACAATCAGACGCTATTCTTATTTTATTAACGAATAACTGGCGCGAGCATCAAATACTAGATTTAGGGCTAAAAATAAAACTAGGCCCTGGCGTTATTGGCGCCGATGCCAATAAATATTTATTACCTTACGGGCGAAAAATAGGGCCTGATCCAGCGTCAATCAACACCTGTAAAATTGCCGGTATTGCCGCAAATAATGCCAGCGGTATGTGTTGTGGTGTAGCACAAAATAGTTACCATACGCTAGACAGTATTCGCGTGGTGTTACATGACGGTACTGTGTTAGATACAGGCAATGCCACCAGTGTTGCTAACTTCACACTAACCCATGGTGCGCTCCTTACTAACTTGAAAGAACTTGCCGTAAACACCTGTAACAACCAAGCGTTACATCAATTGATTCGCCATAAGTACCGGTTAAAAAACACGACCGGCTATGCCATTAATTCATTAATTGATTTTGATGACCCTATCGATATGCTTGCCCATTTAATGGTTGGCTCTGAAGGTACCTTAGGGTTTATTTCATCAATTACCTATAACACGGTTGTTGAGCATAAATACCGTGCGTCTAGCTTAGTATTTTTTCCGTCAATGGCAATTACTTGTCATGCCGTTTCAGCCTTAGCTAAAGCAAATGTTTCCGCAGTAGAGTTAATGGACAGACGTGCATTAGCTTCTGCTAGCGATATGAAGGGTTTGCCTGCTTTTATTAAAACCCTTGATGCTAATGTGGGCGCTTTATTAATAGAGACTTGTGCTGCTAGCGCTCAATTACTAGCGCAACAAGTCACTGAACTTGAATTACTATTGGCAAATTTTGAGCAAACAAATGTAATTAAATTTACCAGTAACGCGCGAGAGTATTCGCAACTTTGGGCAATCAGAAAGGGTACTTTTCCAGCGGTTGGTGCAGTGCGAGCAACAGGCACTACGGTGATCATTGAAGATGTTGCCTTTCCTGTAGAGCGTCTCGCTGACGGCGTGGCTGATCTACAAACATTGTTTAAAAAGTATCATTATCATGAAGCGATTATTTTTGGCCATGCGCTAGACGGAAATTTACACTTTGTATTTACGCAAGACTTTTCAACACAAAAAGAAATTAATCGTTATCAGCACTTTATGGAAGATGTTTGCCAACTTGTTGCTATTGAACATCAAGGCTCATTAAAAGCTGAGCACGGTACAGGAAGAAACATGGCGCCCTTTGTTGAATTAGAGTGGGGCGAAGCTGGGTTGGCGTTAATGAAACAAATAAAGCAGTTGTTTGACCCAGAAAACTTACTTAACCCTGGCGTTATTATTAACGATGATACTAAAGCCCACATTAAAAACTTAAAAGCATTACCTGCGGCAGACACTATTATTGATAAATGCATAGAATGTGGTTTTTGTGAGCCGGTTTGTCCATCTAATGGCTTAAGCTTTACCCCGCGCCAACGTATTACTACGTATCGTGAAATTCGCCGCTTAACCGCTACTAACGAAAACCCACAATTATTAGCCGAGCTTAATCAAGACTTTAATTACCTAGGCATTGATACCTGTGCCGCGACAGGATTATGTGCACAGCGCTGTCCGGTGGGGATTAATACTGGCGACCTTATTCGTGCATTGCGTCATAATAAGAATCAAGACCGTCAAGGGCTTGCTAAGCTAATGGCGAATAATTTTAGCGCGATAGAGAAAGCCACCCAAGTTACTTTAGCAGCGGCTAACATTAGTCATCGCTTATTGGGTAATAACGTGATGGGCGGCCTGAGCGGCGCTATTAGTCAATTATCGATGAAAAAAATACCTTTGTGGAATCAATACTTCCCACAAAAAGCACGTTATAAACCGCTTAAAGAGATTAAACAAAGTGAGCTTAATGGCCAGAAACATCATTTTAGGGGGAAAGTGGTCTACCTACCTAGTTGCTCAAGCCGCAGCATGGGGCAATCACTGACCGCGAGCGATCAACGCTCGTTAACGCAAGTGACTTTGTCGTTAATTGCAAAAGCGGGTTTTGAAGTGATAAGCCCTGATTTTACCGGCCAATGTTGTGGTATGCCCTTTAATAGTAAAGGATTATTCTCACAAGCAGAGCAACAGCGTAGCGCCTTGATAACGGCTTTATCAACACTGAGCGAGCAGGGAAAATACCCCATTATTATTGACACTAGCCCATGTAAAGCGATGTTATTAGACAATAAAGATCAAATAGCAGGGCTGTCTTTATATGAGCCAGTAGGTTTTATTGAAGATGTTCTGGCAAGTCACTTACACTTTACCGCCATAGATGAGCCTATTATGTTGCACGTTACTTGCTCTAGCACCAAAATGGGCTTAGCAGCGCAAATGCAACAGCTCGCAGAGCGTTGTAGCAGCCAAGTGATCATTCCTGAGCATATTCAATGTTGTGGTTTTGCCGGTGATAAAGGCTTTACCACGCCAGAGCTTAATGCGAATGCGCTTGCCCCATTAAAAGCGCAAGTTCCGCAAAATTGTACCGCAGGCTATAGCAATAGCAGAACTTGCGAAATAGGTTTGTCTCAACATTCTGGTATTGATTACCAGTCAATTATGTACTTAGTTGATAAGGTAACAACGGCAAAAAATTAAATTCTTTGTCTTAACTAACGGATAATATAAAAGAGTTATTGCTGATAACAGTTAGTTAATAGTTCTTGGCCATCAATTTGGCTTTCTATGGTCGAGTGTTTAATATCATATTGGTTAACAAGCACTTTTTTAATTTGCATTACGCCATTATCAATGTTGTCTGATGTGAGTGTAATGTGAGCTTCTAATAATTTTTGATTATCATCGAGTTGCCAAACATGAATATGATTCACCTTTTTTACGCAAGGGAGTGATTCAATGACCGTGCATAACTCGGTAATGTCAATATCATCGGGTACGGCTTGCATTAAAATGTTAATGGACTGCTTCGCTAATGATAAACCGTGATAAATCACGTACATTGAAATACCAATAGTTGCGATTATGTCAACAACATACCATTGATATACAATAATTAAGGTACCGGCAATAATCACAACAACCGAGGCAAAAGCATCTGACATATTATGAATAAAAACGGCTTTTAAATTTAAATTGTTCTTAACACCCGTTCTATAGGTTAACCAAGCGGTTACCGTATCAATCACTAAGGCAATCGCTGCAATCCAAACAACAATCCAACCATCGATAGGCTCGGGGTTGAAAAATTTAGTAACAGCTTCATAAATAAGATAAAAGCCAACAAGAATAAGCGTTGTACTGTTAATTAATGCGCCTATAATTTCAGCACGTTGAAAACCATAAGTCATTTTATCATTGGCGGGTTTTCGGGCTATTTTTCTGGCCACAATCGCGATAACAATTGCGCCAGCATCACTTAAGTTATGAAGCGCATCGGCGATAAGCGATAAACTGCCTGATACAAGCCCACCTACTATTTGTACTAGGGTGAGCAGTATATTGATCAACACAGCAACATTGAGCTTACCGTCATGTGCGTGAGAATAGCAGTGGCTATGGCTGTGCTTATGATTATGACTTTGCCCCATAAAACTATCCTTATTTTTAATCTTGTTAAAGTAAATAGTATAGCTAGGCCCAACGCAACTGTTTAAGTAAAATACAGCTTCATAATGGTGAGCTTGAAGATTGCCGTTAATTTAGATAATGAATAACCTGGCCTTAACTCTACAACCTTTTTCTATAAAAACCAAGGAGGTAAAGTAATTAAATAAAGGGCGTTAACGCCTTACTGGCTGGGTAGTAAGCGTGTGAAAAATTCACTGATTTGAGTAATTATTATGTTTTTGTTTTTTGTCAGAATGTCGAGCATGTGCTACCGATATAATGACGGACTTATCTTCCGCTATCAGGTAAAATTAACCTAACATAGCTGTTAGCTACAAACAGCATTTAAACGTAAACATTACCTTGGAAAGTTATGATTAACCCGCAAACATGCTTTAATTCTTTCGAGCAGAATATAAAAGATTATACTTTACCGGCTCGTTTTACCTTCCCATATTGCTATGAACCGCACCCGTTATGCCAATTAGCGGCAACAGCATTACAAGCTAAACTTGAAAAACACTCCCAGCTTCAACAAGCGCTGGAACAACAAGGTAAAATGTTTGGTGTGTTGGTAGTAGAAAATACGCAAGGTGAAATCGGTTATCTGGCGGCCTTTTCGGGTAAGCTTACGAGCGTGACAACGCTGTGTGACAACCCCATTACATTTGTCCCATCGGTGTTTGAGTTGGATGAGCGGGCCGATTGGTACCATGATGAAAGTGCTATTATTAATCGTATAAATACCGAGCTAGACGCTTTATTGAATAACCCAACACTTAAAACCTATAAGCGAGAAATTGCCACATTAGTTAATCAGCAAGCAGAGCAGTTAGCCAAGCAACACACTGAAATGGCAGTTAATAGAAAAATACGCAAAGATAAACGTAATCAAATAAGGAAAGAGCTTACTCATGATGAATTAGCTCGACAACTCAAAGCGTTAGCAAGCCAAAGTGTGAATGATAAAAATCAATTAAAACACTTAAAGCAGCATTGGCAAACAGTGATTACTCAAGCGCAACAAAAACTCACTGCATTAACTGATGCAATTGAAACGCTTAAAAACAAGCGAAAAACACTGTCAATCCGGTTGCAAAAAAAACTATTTAAGCAATATCGCATGTTAAATAGTGCAGGTATTGAAAAAGATTTAATCGCCTTGTTTCAAGATACTCGCTTTCCAATCCCCCCCGCGGGTACGGGCGATTGCGCTGCGCCAAAACTATTGCAATATGCTTTTAAGAACCAATTAAAACCGTTAGCAATGGCTGAGTTTTGGTGGGGGCAGGCGCCTAAGTCTGAAATACGTCAACATAAAAAGTTTTATGGTGCATGCTCTGGTAAATGTCAGCCAATTTTGGCGCATATGCTTGAAGGTATCGCGCTCGATGATAACCCTTTACTGGTTAACCCAGCAGCAGGTAAAGCGTTAGATATTATTTATCAAGACAACGCTATTGTGGTGGTGAATAAGCCCCATGAGTTTTTGTCTGTGCCAGGCAAGCATATTGAAGACTCTGTTTATTTGCGGATAAAAACGCAGTTTCCAGCGGCAACAGGCACCTTAATTGTTCACCGATTAGACATGTCTACTTCGGGGGTTATGGTATTAGCGTTAACAAAACGTGCGCAAAAGAATATTCAACAGCAATTTGTTAATCGCACCATTAAAAAGCGTTATGTGGCACTGTTAGAAAATCAAATTACGCAACAGCAAGGCGAAATTAACCTGCCATTAAGAGGTGATTTAGACGATAGACCCAGACAATTAGTGTGTTTTACACAAGGGAAAGCGTCGACAACCTATTGGGAGTCTATTGGCCAGGTTGATGGAAAAACCAA
The DNA here is from genome assembly GCF_056238625.1 of Colwellia sp. F1. Taxonomy (NCBI): domain Bacteria; kingdom Pseudomonadati; phylum Pseudomonadota; class Gammaproteobacteria; order Alteromonadales; family Colwelliaceae; genus Colwellia; species Colwellia sp. F1. The sequence goes on along the minus strand of NZ_JBWDLI010000003.1, from coordinate 294,652 downwards.
ACTGTATTTGTATCCTGAATCAGGTCGAACGCATCAATTAAGAGTGCATTGCGCCCACTCACAAGGCTTAAATACGCCAATATTAGGTGATGACTTATATGGTAATAATAATGGTGATAAAAAAGCTCAACGCTTACATCTGCATGCGCAAATGTTAACGTTGAGCCATCCGGTCACTAAAGAAATAATGACGTTTGAGGTTGCTGAAGACTTTTAAGTATCATCTTTAGTATCATTTTTAATTTCAGCATTGTGATAAACGTTTTGTACGTCATCACAATCATCTAACATGGCAATAAATTTCTCAAAATTGGCGATGTCTTCTTCGTCTTCAATGTCAATATAGGTTTGAGGAACCCAGCTGATTTCTTCAACTTCTAAATCATATTCTGGCATAGAATTAGCAAATTCTGTTTTGATTTTAAAAAACTCAGTATGCGGTGCATACACCGTAATAATACCGTCTTCTAATTCAACGTCTGAAACATCAATGTCAGCCATCATTAAGTTTTCTAGCACAGCTTCGTCGTCTTCGCCTTTAAAAGCAAAAATAGCTTGTTGATCAAACATATGCGAAACCGTACCTGAAGAGCCAACCTTTGAATTGGTTTTAGTAAAACATTGGCGAATATCTTTAATGGTGCGGTTACCGTTATCGGTTAAGCAATCAATAATTACCATACAGTTGCCAGGACCAAAACCTTCGTAGCGTGCTTCAACAAAGTCTTCTCCGCCGGTACCTGATGCCTTTTTTATTGCATTATCAATAACATGCGCAGGAACCTGATCTTTTTTTGCTCGGTCAATTAAACCACGTAAAGCAAGGTTACCATCAGGGTCTATACCACCATTTTTAGCACAAACGTAAATCGCTTTACCGTATTTTGAATAGACTTTAGTTTTTGCACCTGCAGTTTTTGCCATAGACAATTTTCGGTTTTGGTAAGCTCTACCCATCGTTTAATCCCCATATCCTAATTTCGTAAAATCAATAGTGTTAATTCTATCAGTCTCACAGGGCTCTTGACTAGTGGGCTATAGCTAAAAGTTGGCTCAAAGCGATACAAAACTTGTATTAATCGAGCTTTTATACTAACCGTTAAAGAGAAGCGCAGCGAAGTCGTTTACTAAGCAGTGATTTGGCAATTAACGGCGCACCAGAAGCAGAGTAGTTAAAAAAGTAGTCATTCAAAGGGAAGGTGATTTATGAAAAAACTAATTTTTTGTTTTGATGGCACCTGCAACTCACCGCAAGACAGTGAAGATTTTTTTGCAGACACCAGTATTAGTAACGTATTAAAGCTGCATGTATTTTTTGGCGGTACACTGAATCCCAAGAATGCTAAAAATAGTAAACTAAGTGATCAACACAGTTTTTATTACAGCGGTGTTGGTACGCGCGGTAATTGGTTAAAACGAAAATTTAACTCACTGTTTGCGCCACCTTATGGTGACATGGATGACATCCTTGAAGAAGCGCGGACTGACTTAAGTAAAAACTTCTCAGCAGGCGACAGTATTTATATTTTTGGTTTTAGTCGGGGAGCCGCTCTAGCACGCATGTTTGCTGCCCACCTTCCTTACGAAGTTAAATTTATCGGTGTTTTTGATACCGTTGCAGCAACACGAGGCTCGCTTGATTTAAACCCAGATACTTTTCCAGCCAGTGGTATTGTATTTGAAAATGGCACCCTTGGCGCGCATGTTGAAAAAGCGTTGCATATACTCTCGTTAGATGAAAAACGAATACTATTTCAACCAACCTTGTTTAATTTTGACCAACGCGTGACCGAAATTTGGTTTGCTGGTGTGCATTCTGATATTGGCGGTAGTTATTGGTTTGACGGCTTATCAGATGTGACCCTGCAATTTATGCTAAATTATGTGCAAGATGAATTAACCATACAAAACAGCAACGAAATTGATTACGACGGGCTAAAAGTACCTGGGGCGCGCGATACTATTTGCCTTGATGATCTTAATATTAAGCCTTTGCTTGATGGTACATTACATAGTCAAGTACGCACTAACGCTAATGCAGCAACCCTAGCACCACGCTTAGTTAGGGTGAATGTAAACGATGTTAAGTCAAAGCATATTCCTATTATTCACCATACTGTGATTGAACGCTTTAACTTGGTTAGTGGTTATCGACCTTATTCCCTAAGAGATTTAAAGTTTAAAGTTATTAATGCCAACGGCAAGGTTGGGAAAATACAACAAGGTATAAGTAGTTTAGGGTAATGAAAATAATCGTAATGGTGTTACAATTAGCGTTAATTATTTATTGTCTAGATGGATGCCGCTTGCTTTATGAACCCCCTAAATACTACCAATGAAGTGCCTGAAATATCACAGGTTATTGACTACTTTAAAACCCTACAAGACCGTATTTGCCAAGCGTTAGAGCAAGCCGATGGCAGTGGTAAGTTTATTGAAGACAATTGGCAGCGCGAAGAAGGCGGTGGCGGCCGTACGCGAGTAATGACTCAAGGCTCAGTAATAGAGCAAGGCGGCGTTAACTTTTCTATTGTTTCAGGTAATAAACTACCTCCCTCAGCAACAGCCCATAGACCCGAACTGGCCGGGCGAACATGGCAAGCTTGCGGTGTCTCTTTAGTTATTCACCCTAAAAACCCGCATATTCCTACTTCTCATGCCAATGTGCGTTTTTTTATTGCTGAAAAAGAGGGTGAAGCATCTGTTTGGTGGTTTGGTGGTGGCTTTGATTTAACGCCATTTTATCCGGTAGATGAAGATGTAGTGCACTGGCACCAAGTAGCGCATGACTTATCGCAGCCTTTTGGTGAGCATGTTTATAGTGACTATAAAAAATGGTGCGATGAATACTTTTATCTTAAACATCGTGACGAAACACGTGGGGTAGGTGGGTTATTTTTTGATGACTTGAATGACTGGGGCTTTGAAAAAAGTTTTGATTACGTAAAGGCAGTAGGGCAAGGTTTTATTGATGCCTATATTCCCATTATGAATCGTCGTAAAAATGATGAATATAGTGAACAACAACGACAATTCCAGTTATATCGTCGTGGTCGCTATGTTGAATTTAATTTAGTGTTTGACCGAGGCACTTTATTCGGCTTGCAATCAGGCGGTAGAACTGAGTCTATTTTAATGTCAATGCCGCCTTTAGCACGTTGGGAATATAATTTTCAAGCCGCTGAAGAAAGCGCAGAAGCTAAGTTAAATTATTATTTAACCCCACGCAATTGGCTAGCATGATTATCCGATAATGAGTGGCTAGTAAAATAAAAGCTCAACCAATACAGGTTGAGCTTTTATCATATTGACACATTGAAGCCGTTGTAAAATGTGCAACAGCGCTTTAGCAATTACTGTTTAATCCCTTCAATATGAAGGTTTAATTGTACAGTTTGTGACGCTGGGCCTAAGTCCATTTTAATGGCAAAGTCAGAAAGTGTTAGTGTTGTTGTACCACTAAAGCCAACACGGTAGCCGCCCCACGGATCTTTACCTTCACCAATTTTAGTTGCGTCGATTGTAATTTCTTTACTCACACCATGTAGGCTAAGGTTACCAGTGATCGCTAACTTATCATTCCCTTTATCGGTAACAGATGTACTGACAAATTTAGCATTAGCAAACTTATTTACTTCAAGAAAGTCACCACCTTTTAAATGCTTATCGCGCTCACTATGGTTTGAGTTAATACTGCTTGTGTCAATATTTACATTAATTTTTGACGCTTCAATATTATCGGCATCATAACTAAAGTTACCGTCAAATTTATCAAAACGACCGGTTAACCAGCTATAGCCTAAATGCTGAATTTTAAAGTTAATGGAAGCATGTGCTCCTGCTGTATCAATAATGTAGTCAGCGGCATTGGCCGTTGGTATAAATGAGGCAAGTATTAATGCTGATGTAACTGCTGAGGTTAATACCCCTTTACTTATTTGTTTTTTCATCTGTAATCTCCTTTTTTTGGCGTTTGCCAATCATTCTGTTTAATGTGTTGTCTTTATCAATAATGTGATGTTTTAATGCTGCTAATGCATGTAATACTGAAAGCCCTATCAGTAAATAGGCTAACCATTTATGCCAAAAGCCAGCAATATCTTCTTGGTTTTCAATAAAAGAACCAAAGCCGGGCATAGTTATTAAACCAAATACTTCAATACCTCTGCCATCAGCGGTCGAGATAAGATACCCGGTTAGCATAATAGTAAAGATCAATATATAGAGTATATAATGGATTAACTTACCCGCCTGTTGCTCAAACTTACTATGGCTTGCGAGTTTAGCGGGTGTTATTTGTATTGACCGCCATAGTATTCTAAATAGCATCACAGCAAAAAATACTAAGCCAATACTTTTATGTAAATCAGGTGCTGGTTTGTACCAAGGGCTATAATAGGTTAAATCAACCATATAATAGCCTAAGCCAAATAAACCAAAAATAGTGATAGCAGACAACCAATGTAGAAAAATGCTCATGTAGCCATAAGTTGTATGTGTATTATTCAATCTCTTTCTCCGTAGGTTTATGTGTGAGATGTGTTAGTACTATTTACCGATCTGGTGCTTATATTACCGCAATATAAGTTAATTAATATTGAAGGTTTATTTATAACTTGTTAACTTTAGCTTAACTAGATGCTTTGGCTTAAGTGGTTAGTTTAGTGTAAGCAGACAGTTTAACTTTATGAGGTTAGTCTATTATTTAATGCATTGCTCACATCGAGGTCGTTGCTTTAATTAAAAGGTTTAATAAAAAATTATATGGCAGAAAACAAGTGACATTAGAGCAATTAAAAATGCTAGTGAAGGTAGCAGAGTTAGGCAGTCTTAAGGGGGCGAGTGAAGTGCTTTTTAAAACGCAGCCTGCTATTAGTCAGGGGTTAAAGCAACTAGAAATGCAGCTAGGTTTACCGTTATTTAACCGTCAAGGCTATCGTTTAGTCTTAACTGACAACGGCAAGCAAATCTACCAACATGCCCAGCGTTTACTAAATGAAGCTAAGCAAATAAAACAACTGGCTTCCTTTTTAACTACAGGCAATGAAGCAGCGGTTACTTTAGCCATTGAAGCCTCTTATGATTTAAAAAGAATATTACCCGTACTTGAAGTGATACGCCATGAATTTCCACATACGCAAGTGATTCTTAAACAAGAATATATTAATGGTGCTTTAGAAGCAGTGAAATCAGAGCAAGCAGATCTCGCATTAACCACTATTGATAATTTAGCACTACAATCAGGAGACTATGAAGCTAATGAGCTCTATCAAGGAAGTTTATATAATGTTGCCTCACCGGTATTTTTAGCTCGTCACCCTCACTTAACCTCTGTTGAAGAGTTAAAGGACGAATATCAAATTGTTGTACAAGACTCAGGACAAAAAAGCCAAGGCGTGAACTATAGCGTACAAACCGGACAACGCTGCTGGTATGTTAATGACTTTAACACCAAAAAGACATTAATTATGAGTGGCATTGGTTGGGGGCGTTTACCAGAGTATATGATTGAAAACGAATTAAAACTAGGCACGCTAACGACAATAAAGTTAAACGACTTTGTTACTGCAGTAGCGCTGAACTACCAAGTGATAAAGTTAAAATCTCGCTTGTTTGGTCCTGTAGCAAGTACCTTATGGCAAAGGATCAGCCATATTAAAGGATAAATGTTTTAATTTTTGGTAAAAGTAAAAAGAGTAATGCGAGGTGGTATACACAAGGTTAGTGTTTAAGTGGGGCTTGTTAAAAAGGGCGTTCTAACAAAGGTATTAAGCTTGTTTTTTAGTCACTGGGGCTAATGCTTGTTCAATGGTTGATTGGAGCAGCGCTATTCTTTTTTTGTTCTCTTCTTGCTCTGTCTCAAGTTGCTGTTTTACTGCTAATAAATCGTTAGCAAGGTTTAAAGCTGTCATCATTAAGGCTTGATCTGGGCTGGAAACAGACTTACTATTTTTAGCACTAGATAATCGCTCACTTAACTCAGCAGCAGCACCTAATAAAGCACTCTCTTGCCCAATAGGACAAGCGACTTTGAATTTACGGTCAATAACATTGATTTCAACTGTACGTTGAGCCATTTTATATAATTTCCAAGCGTATTTAACAACATAGCATAAATTTATGCTTAGCCTTGCACTATAACTGCGCTGATCTGTTGATGCAAGTAAATAGCCGCTTTTTTTGTCTGTTTTTTATGAAAAAATGAGCGGCTTAGCCTTTAACTGCGTAGTTTGATATTATTACGAGTAAAGTATTTTATAGAAAAAATAAAGGTAGAAACAATGGAAATGGATGCGTCAATTAATGTCTTTGGTGAGCCACTTGAGGCAAATATGGGAGAGCCAGTGACGGGCTTTTTTCGTGATAATATGTGCAACACTTGCGAACAAGATGTGGGCTCACATACCGTGAGTATTAAAGCATCAGAAGAGTTTTTAGAATACTCTCGTCTTAAAGGTAATGATTTATCAACCCCTATGCCTGAGTTTGGCTTTGAAGGAATAAAGCCCGGTGATACTTGGTGCTTATGTGCAGCACGGTGGTTACAAGCAGAAATGGATAATAAAGCACCGCGCGTTTACCTTAAAAAAACACATATTAAAGCACTTGAAATTGTTCCACTTGAAATACTAAGAAAATATGCTGCTGATTTGAGCTAATTTTAAATCTTTTATGTGTCTAGGCGGTTTTGCTAGTGTACCTTACTAACCTACTATCAGCACTTTACTTTTTAGCAAAATATCAAGTTGTTTTAATGCCTTTTTACTAGGGCAATGTTAAGATAAAGCCTAGTACTTTATTTAACTCACTCAACATTTAGCAAACATCCCGCTAAAAGCTCAGGTAAAAATATGACAGTAAGTAACACATTAGATTTTGCTAGCGCGCAGGCCAATATCACCACTGAAAATATCAAAGCCCACGCCAGTGAAATTCATGGGGTATTAACCGGGTTAATTTGTGCTGGTTTTGCCTGTGAAGATAACAACTATATCGCCATGGTGAATGATTTATTTAATAACGGTGAAGGTCTACCCGAGCGCGTTAAATCAACCGTTAAACAACTATTTAATGAATTGTGGACAGACATTCTTGATGATGCTTATGGTTTTCAGCTAATGTTACCCGATGACGACGATTCTATTGCTGAGCGTGGCCATGCCCTAAGCGTTTGGGTACAAGGTTTTAACTTAGGTTTTGGCTTACAACAAAAAGATAGCCCTGTTGTATCTGAAGAAATTAAAGAAATATTGGCTGATTTTGCTGAAATTGCTAATTTATCTGATGAAATGGAGGAAGACGAAACCAGTGAACAAGCTTATTTTGAAATAAATGAATATGTTCGCATTTCAGCCTTATTATGTTTTAGCGAGCTAGGAACCTTGTCAACTAAATCAAAAGGTACAACGTCCGAACAAAATACAATGCATTAATCACTAGCTAGCAGGATTGGTGCATAAATGGCAATGAGTATTTACGTAATCACAACAAAGTAAAGTAAGGCGGCAAAATAGAATATGATGGTTAAAGAAAGTGAATTACCGGGGATAGCAAGTTTACCCAAAAGTGAGTTTAAAAATCATCGTGCGGCTTTTTTGTCACAAATGTCAGACAACGCCATCGCATTTTTCTCAGCGGCAAGTGAAGTGACCCGCAGTAATGATACTGAATATACTTTTTGTCAGAATAAAAGCTTTTTTTATTTAACTGGCTTTAACGAGCCTGATGCATTGTTGGTGTTACTGAAACGCGACAAAGTAACACAAAGCATTTTGTTTTCTCTTGCTAAAAACCCAGCCCAAGAAGTGTGGCATGGCCGAAGAATTGGGCAAGCAAAAGCCTGTCGAGATTACGGTTTTGACCAATGCTTTACGCTGGATGAACAAAACATACTTATTCCACAATATTTAGACGGTTTAGCGCAGGTTTACTTTGCCTTTGACAACACAAAACTTACTGAACAAGTATTTGACTTACTAGCACAAGTTAGAGCGGCCGCGCGTCAAGGCGCTAAAGCGCCAAGCCAATTAGTTGATGCAAGCCCGATAGTTAATGAACTGCGTTTAATTAAAAGTGCTAATGAAATTGAATTGATGCGGCAAGTCAACCATATTTCGGTATTAGCGCACAAAAGGGCGATGCAAAAAACACAAGTCGGTTTATTTGAATACCAAATAGAAAATGAAATACTCCATGAATTTACTCGCCACGGAGCGCGTGCCCCTGCTTACGCCACTATAGTAGCGGGTGGCGATAATGCCAATATTTTGCATTACACTAACAACGATAAGCGCCTTAATAATAACGAATTATTACTGATAGATGCGGGAGGAGAGCTCTCAGGTTATGCGGCAGATATTACCCGAACATTTCCTATTAACGGTAAATTTACCGAGCCGCAAAAAGCACTTTATCAATTAGTGCTTGAGACAAAAACAATAGTAATTAAAGCGATTAAACCAGGTACAAGCTTTAAAGAATTAAATATTATTGCCAATGAACACTTAACAAAAGGCTTGGTTGACTTAGGGATTTTGTCAGGAAATTTACCAGAGTTACTGGCGAAAAAAGCCTGTAAAAAATACTTTATTCACGGTTTAGGCCACTGGTTAGGCTTAGATGTACACGACGTAGGTGATTACCAAAGTAATACAGAAAGAGCACAATGTCGTGAGTTTGTTGCTGGCATGGTATTAACCATAGAGCCAGGGCTGTATATGCCTCTAGATGATACGACGATTGATAAACAGTGGCGCGGTATTGGTATTCGTATTGAAGATAATATCGTGGTGACAGCACAAGGCTGTGAAAATTTAACACAAGGTTGTCCTGAAACTATCGCTGATATTGAAACACTCATGGCTAATTAACCGAATGAAAAACAAGCTACATACTTTTGACATTATCATTTCAGGCGGTGGGCTATCGGGTAGCTTAATGGCATTAAGTTTAGCTGATTTGAAAAAAGCCGACGGCAGCTTAATGTCCATTGCCATCGTTGAATCAAATATAGCCGAAACACACCAAGCTCAAAGCAATGAAACAGGAAAAAGCTCAGCACAAACAAGCTCAGCACAGGTAAATAACACGACAACCTCTGCTTTAGCGCAAAAAAGAAGCCCCTTGTTTGATGCGCGAGTGTTAGCCCTTTCTCATGGTAGTGCGGCTTATTTAAAAAAAATGGGTGTATGGCAACAGCTCGCAAGTGATGCATGCGCAATAGAAAAAATAGATATCTCTGACCAAGGTCATTACGGCAAAGCACGTTTAACAGCACAAGAGCATGGTGTTTCGGCTTTGGGTTATGTGGTAGAAATGGCCTTAATCGGCAAAGCGCAGCTCAAAGTCTTAGCCAGCAAAAGCAATATACACTGGTTTACCCCTGATCACATTGTCGATATTCATTGGCAAGCAAGCGTGTCAATGCCCGATAACACCGCAGCACAAACTAGCACAACTAACCACAGCAAGGTTGCGGTAACACTTGGTTCAAAACAAGTATTACAAGCATGCCTTTTATTAGCTTGTGATGGTGTAAACTCACCTTGTCGCCAATTAGCTGGTATTCATACCCATAAAAGTGATTATCAACAAGTTGCCTTAATCGCCAATGTTGCCACTAAAAAGCCGCATAATTATAAAGCCTTTGAACGCTTTACTCGCTCAGGCCCACTCGCCATGTTGCCGCTGCCCAAACTAAGGCAAGCATCAAGCTCAGAGCAAAACGCTCAGAGTCGTTGCTCTTTAGTATGGACCATGTTACCTGAGCAAAGTGAAGTATTATTAGCGCTGCCTGAGCAAGAGTTTAAGCAACAACTTGAGCATGCTTTTGGGAGTTGGTTAGGTGCTATTACGCAGGTAGGAAAACGCGACGTGTATCCATTAGTGTTAGTGCAAGCAAGCCAGCAAATCTATCACCGTATGGTATTAATTGGTAATGCTTCTCACACCATACATCCCATTGCAGGGCAGGGCTTTAATTTAGGCTTAAGAGATGTTCAGCAAATGGCTGAACTGATTGAACAAAGCTTACAAGCAAATAATGACATTGGCAGCTTTGCCTTACTTAATGAATATGCGCAAAAGCGTCAACAGGATCAAAAACAAGTTATCGCGCTGACCGATTCGCTAGTGACGTTATTTTCGAATGATCTATGCCCATTAATTATTGGGCGCAATGTTGGCTTAAAAGTGATGAATTACCTAGCGCCGATTAAAAAGCCACTCGTGAATAAATTAATGGGTTATTGATTGACACAGTTACCCCGACAATAGGTCTTGATAAATTAAGAGAACAAAATGCAAAAATTTGATGTATTAATTGTTGGTGCTGGCATGGTAGGGTTAACACTGGCACTTGCCTTAAGAAAAACAAGCAACTTAACCATTGCAATCGCAGATACTTTACCTCTGTCTGAATTAACGCCAGCGCCAGAAGTGCGCGTTTGCGCCATTAATGTTGCCAGCCAAACGCTATTTGACAACTTAGGCGTGTGGTCAAGCATTGTTAACGAGCGCACACAAGCTTATCAAAATATGCATGTTTGGGACAAAGCAGGCTTAGGCAAGCTAGACTTTTCAGTGGCGGACCTAAATAAATCCTCTGCAAACGAAGCGCATTTAGGCTGGATCATTGAAAACAAAGTTATTCGTAATGTTTTATGGGACAAAGCCCAAGCCGATGAAGGGATCTGCTTTTTTACCGAAAACAAACTTGCCAATATTGCCGTTGGCGACAGCGAAGCTTTCGCAAGCTTTGAAGCAGTTTCACGCACTAATGACTCCGCAAGCGCTGTGAGCAACACCATGCAAACCCCGCTTATTGCGAAGTTAGTGGTAGGTGCCGATGGGGCTAACTCTTGGTTACGCAAACAAATGGATGTGGCGATGATTAATCGCGATTACGATCATCATGCGATTGTCGCGACAATAAAATGCTCACAAGGGCATAACAATACAGCATGGCAAGTATTTTTGCCTGACGGGATTTTAGCTATTTTACCGCTTTTCCCTAACAGCGGTGATACCTGCTCTATTGTTTACTCTACATCACCAGAAGAAGCAAGCCGTTTAACAGCACTGCCACCCATTGATTTTGCAAAAGAGTTAACATCAGCTACTGACGGAAAACTAGGGCTAATTGAACTAATAAGTGAGCGTTTTTCTTATCCATTAACCATGCGTTTAGCGCAAGACTTTACCAAAGAGCGTATGGTGCTAATTGGTGATGCAGCACACACCATTCACCCACTAGCAGGGCAAGGGGTTAATTTAGGCTTATTAGATGCCGCCGCTTTAGCACAAACCTTAACAGAGAGTACAGCAAGAGAAAACCACGAAAAATTAACCGTGGCAGATGCTAAAAAATTAAAAGCGTTTGCACGTTATCGAAAAAGTGAAGCCATTGACATGATTGCGGCAATGGAAGCAATTAAACAAACCTTCAGTGTTAATCAACCTGAGTTTCAATTACTGCGAGGTATTGGCATGAGTTTACTTAACAATATTAAACCCGCTAAAAAACAACTAATAGAGCAAGCCCTTGGTTTAAAAAGAGACCTACCTAAACTCGCACAAAAACAACAACAATAACGGTCATTCTTCTAGTCTTTTAAATAAGTTTCTGTCTCCCTAAACGCGTTTAAGCGCTACTTTCATCACTCTCTAAGTCGCGTTTAGGTATATTACTCTTTCTATATATTCCCTTTTATTACTACTAACGCGTAGTAAACGTTCAAAAATAACTAAACTTGCAGCTATTGTGCGTTTTACACCTAGCTTTTTATCGATAAAAAACGCACAAATAAAATTTATTACCATTACCTCCCTTATTTATAGCGACAAATCGACTTAAATTTTCAAATCACTATCGATATGAAATATAATTCTGCAACAGGCTTTTACTCGGTTTTAAATTTGTAGTTACCCTTGTCTTTTTGTTGAATAAGCAGAATTGAGGGGCTATAATCTAGGCAAATTTTATCAGTACCTGATTAATTGTTTGTCGGTATCACTGCTTAAAGTATAACCTCTTTAGGAATAACGTATGATTAATAAAACCGTATTACATGCAAAACACTTAGCTTCTAACGCCAAAATGGTTGATTTTTACGGCTGGGAAATGCCCATTAACTATGGCTCGCAAATAGAGGAGCATAATGCTGTTCGACAACATGCCGGCATGTTTGATGTTTCTCACATGACCATTATTGATGTAGAAGGTAATGATGCAAAAGCATTTTTGCGCCATGTTATGGCAAACGACGTTGCTAAGTTAACCGTTGCAGGTAAAGCACTTTACACCGGTATGCTAAATGAAAGTGGTGGTGTGATTGATGATTTAATTATATATTTCTTTGCAGACACCCGTTATCGCTTAATCACTAATTCAGCCACACGTGAAAAAGACCTTGCGTGGCTAACAAAACAAATAACAGCTTTTGACGCCACCATTACAGAGCGCCCAGAATTTGGCATTATTGCCGTACAAGGGCCAGCAGCTAAAGCGAAAGTAGCTAGTTTATTAACACCGGCACAAGTGAGTGCGGTTGAAGGTATGAAACCTTTTTTTGGTATGCAAATTGATGATTTGTTTATTGCTACAACAGGTTATACCGGTGAAGACGGCTATGAAATAATTGTTCCTGAAGACCAAGCTGCAGATCTTTGGCAAAAACTACTGGATTTAGGCGTTACTCCGTGTGGCTTAGGCTCGCGCGATACCTTACGACTAGAAGCAGGGATGAATTTATATGGATTAGATATGGATGAAACCGTATCACCCTTAGCCGCGAATATGGCCTGGAGCGTTAGCTGGGAGCCCCAAGAGCGTAACTTTATTGGCCGTGATGTGTTAACAGCGCAAAAAGCGGCAGCCGACCAACCCAAATTGGTAGGCTTAGTATTAACAGAAAAAGGTATTTTACGCCCACATCAAGTGGTTGTTACCGAGTTTGGTCATGGCGAAATTACTTCGGGTACATTCTCGCCAACATTAGGCCACAGTATCGCTTTAGCGCGCGTACCGCGTAGTGTGAACCTAGGTGATATCGTCGAAGTTGAAATGCGTAAAAAAAACGTACAAGTAAAAGTTATTAAGCCAGGTTTTGTTCGTAACGGCAAAAAAATATTTTAATCAAACCGGCAGTTACCATGGTATTAAACCTTACTCTAACCACTGAATGTACAAGTTGTAGGTATAATTTTTGTTGACTTACCTGCAATGTTAATTATTTAAGATTTATACTATCATTGATGATCTTTTACACAGGATCTTTATTGATATAATCTTTAAACGTTAACAGCGTGTTTTTGGTAGTAATATTTGTCATAGTAATAACGGTGATAGTAAGTTTAATCAAATTAAAAAATTAACCAATAGGAAAAATAAAAATGAGCAGCATTCCTTCAGAATTAAAATATTTAACATCGCATGAATGGGTACGTGAAGAAGGTGACGGTATTGTTACTGTGGGTATTACTGAACACGCACAAGACTTATTAGGTGATATGGTCTTTGTTGAATTACCCGACATTGACGATGAAGTAAGCGTAGGTGATGATATTTGTGTGGCAGAGTCAGTAAAAGCAGCGTCAGACATTTACGCACCCGTATCAGGCAAAGTTATTGAAATCAACGAAGCACTTGAAGATGCCCCTGAACTAGTCAACTCTGACGCCTTTGGCGAAGGTTGGTTATTTAAAATTAAAATGGATGATGCCAGTGAGTTAGACGACTTACTTGACGCTAAAGGCTACGCTGATTCTATCGACGAAGACTAGTTTTTGTTTTAGCGTCGCTAATCCAACTTAGTCTGTATAGTTTGCATAGTCTGCATTTGTCGACTTGCCACTTAACGCACTAAGCTCCAACGGCTAGTAACTTGACAGTTTTGCTTAAATGCTGAGCACCTTAGCTAAATCTGTCATTAGTTAACGAATTTTAAAGCCTCTTTCTGCTAGGAATAGAGGCTTTCTTTTATTAAACATTGTTATAAAACTATTATTTAAGTGAACTGTTATGACTTCTCAATCATCAACTAACTCTTTGGCCAAAGTGTCGTTAGCAGAGTTAGAGCAAACGCAAGATTTTATCCGTCGCCATATTGGTCCAAGTGAAGCACAAACTAATATCATGATTAATGATTTGGGTGTAGCATCAGTTGACGCATTAATCGATGAAATTGTCCCTAAGGATATTCGTTTATCGCAATTACCAGCGATTGGTGATAGTAAAACAGAAGTTCAAGCACTCGCTGATTTAAAAGCCGTTGCTCGCTTAAATAAAGTAAATACTTCCTACATTGGTTTAGGCTATTACGGCACATTAACCCCTAATGTTATTACCCGTAATGTACTAGAAAACCCAGGTTGGTATACGGCTTATACACCTTATCAACCTGAAATTGCCCAAGGGCGCTTAGAATCATTACTTAACTATCAGCAAATGTGTATCGACCTAACAGGCTTACCGCTTGCAAGCGCTTCATTATTAGACGAAGGCACCGCCGCAGCAGAAGCCATGGCGCTGGCTAAACGTGTTTCTAAAAATAAAAAATCGAATCTTTTCTTTATTGCTAATGACGTTTTTCCACAAACTATTGATCTGGTAAAAGAACGTGCCGCCATGTTTGGTTTTGACGTTATAGTTGCCCCAGCAAAAGAAGCGCCAGCACATGATACCTTTGGTGCACTGATACAATACCCAAGTGCCACGGGTGAAGTAAGCGATATTAGTGAACTAATTGCTAACATACAGAAAAACAAAGGCATTGTTGCCGTTGCTGCCGACATAATGAGCTTGGTATTGTTAAAATCACCGGGTGAATTAGGCGCTGATGCCGTAATTGGTTCAACGCAACGTTTTGGTGTGCCTATGGGCTACGGCGGCCCTCATGCTGCCTTTTTCACCACTAGCGATAAATACAAGCGTTCATTACCGGGTAGAATTATTGGTGTGTCGAAAGATACACGCGGTAACAACGCACTCCGTATGGCAATGCAAACACGCGAACAACACATTCGTCGTGAAAAAGCCAACTCAAATATTTGTACTGCCCAAGTTTTATTAGCCAACATGGCCGCTTTTTATGCGGTTTATCATGGGCCAGAAGGCTTAAAAACAATTGCCAACCGTATTCACCGTTTTGCTGACATTTTAGCAACGGGTACTAGAGTTAAAGGTTTATCACCCGTGCATGATCATTACTTTGACACCATCACCTTTAACCTTGCTAATAGCAACATTAATAAAGCTGAAATTGTTGAACGTGCACTTATTTCTGGCGTTAACTTACGTACAGATATTGCAGACCAAGTGAGTATCTCACTTGATGAAACCACAACACGTGCTGATATTGCACAGTTATTTACTATTTTATTAGGCGCTGATCACGGTTTAGACGTAGCAGGGCTAGATGCACAAATAATGACGCAAGGCTCTACTTCAATTCCGGCCGACCTTATTCGTGAATCTAAAATTTTAACGCACCCAGTGTTCAACTCGTATCACAGTGAAACCGAAATGCTGCGTTATATAAAAAGACTTGAAAACAAAGATTTAGCCTTGAATCATTCAATGATTTCACTTGGCTCTTGCACCATGAAACTAAACGCAACAGCACAAATGATGCCCGTAACCTGGCCTGAATTTGCGAATATGCATCCTTTTGCACCCGTTGACCAAGCGCAAGGTTACAAGCAAATGATTGATGAACTAGCCGACTGGCTAGTAGAGTTAACCGGTTATGACAAAATGTCGATGCAACCTAACTCTGGCGCACAAGGTGAATATGCAGGCCTTATTACGATTAAAAAATACCATGAAAGCCGTGGCGATTCACACCGTAATATTTGTTTAATACCGGCTTCTGCACACGGTACAAACCCAGCGTCAGCACAAATGGTTGGCATGAAAGTTGTCGTGGTTGCTTGTGACAAAGAAGGCAATGTTGACATGGCCGACTTAAAAGCAAAAGCTGAAGAGCTGTCTGAAAATCTTTCCTGTGTCATGATTACTTACCCGTCAACACACGGTGTTTATGAAACCACAGTCCGAGAAATTTGTAATATTATTCATGATAATGGCGGCCAAGTTTACCTTGATGGCGCAAATATGAACGCACAAGTGGGTATTACTTCACCCGGTTTTATTGGGGCAGACGTATCACACTTAAACTTACATAAAACCTTTGCTATTCCTCATGGCGGCGGCGGACCTGGTATGGGACCCATTGGTGTTAAAGCACACCTTGCACCCTTCTTACCTGACCATGCCTTAGTGAATATAGACCAAGCAACAGCAGGTAATGGCGCAGTATCAGCTGCACCTTATGGTAGTGCGGGTATATTATGTATTTCTTACCTTTACATTGCGTTATTAGGCAAAAAAGGCGTAACTGCAGCAACTAAACATGCCATTATGAATGCCAACTACTTAGCGACTAAATTAAGCCAGCATTACCCCATTTTATACTCAGACAAAAATGGCCGAGTAGGGCACGAATGTATTGTTGACTTACGCCCAATAAAAGAAGCGTCTGGCATCACTGAAATGGACATCGCGAAACGACTGATAGATTATGGCTTCCATTCACCAACCATGTCATTTCCTGTTGCAGGCACATTAATGATTGAACCAACGGAATCTGAGTCTAAAGTTGAGCTAGATCGTTTAGTCGAAGCCATGGCGTGTATTCGCGACGAAATACGTAAAGTTGAATCAGGTGAATGGACATTAGACAACAACCCATTACACCATGCACCGCACACATTAGCAGATATTACCGAAGCTAATTGGGAAAGAGCTTACTCAATCAGTGACGCAGTATTCCCTGTACCGGGCGTTGCTGTAAATAAATTCTGGCCAACGGTAAACCGCATAGATGATGTTTACGGCGATAGAAATTTAGTGTGCTCATGCCCACCCATTGAAACGTATATTAATTAGTTGATTGTGTATCTGAATACTTAACATTCAGGCAATATATTAAAAAGACAAACTTCGGTTTGTCTTTTATTTGGCTTTTTTAAGCATATTTACGTTAAATATTGACTGATTTTCTTGGGATAGATGGTTAATAACTATATTATCAATACTTCAACACGGTTTAGGAACCATAAATCTATTTCTTTTTCGAAGTTGGCCAAACAAAAGGAGCGGGCTTAGTAGGCTTGGTGGAAGTCTTTTGTGCTGCGTTTTTATTCTGAGCAAGTATTGCTCTGATTATTTTCCCTGTTTCTTTATGTTTACTACAAAATGTTTTTAGGTATAAAATTTCAACTCTACTGCGTGCCCACGGGGTGGTACGCAGAAACTTTAAGCTTGATTTAAAACGTGGTTTATTCATAAAACAACGAATATTAAGTAATTCACCCATTTGCTCCCAACCAACTTTTTTTTCCAGCTCGGTTAACATTTGTTCAAGTTTTATGCCGTATAGTGGGTCATTACTGTTATTCATAGTTTGCCTAAAGTTTATCTAAGATCAAAAATAGCATTGTAACAAGTTTCCTAAGTATTGGTAGCGAGTTAAATCCTCAATTTCCATGGTGCGCTAGTTATCAAAACAATCGCTTAAATTGGTCTCAGACTTCAACTAACTTGTCTGGTCGGCGTCAATTAATTTGGCCGGTGTTTGAATTTAATTTCATTGCTTGTTTTTTACGATAACTTTCTCCTTTTATTTGATAAATATCACTGTGATGAGCAAGTCTATCTATCGCAGCAACTGTCATCATATTGTCACCGAAGATAAATTAATTACGACAGTCGCTCAAATTAACGTTTTAGAGTTCCATGAATTTGTTAATGTTGGAAATATAACAGCAAGTTTTGGTGTGACGACAGCTACGATAGGTGCAAGCAGTGATGACTTAATCGGACAGGCTGATGATGCTCTTTATAAAGCCTAGAGTAAGGGCAGAAACCGTGTTGAAATGTTTAGTATAGAGTAATCCGATAAAGGGGCACTTCTTTTTTCTTAGCGCTATGGCTTAAAGAAAGAATTAATTGTGACACTCGCTCATATTGTTTTATAAGCGAGCGCCTTAGTTAACCAAATTATTAAAAATTGAGCTACTGCACTCTAGTTGTACTTTTTATTTCCTTGCCATTGAGCACTACCAAAGAATACGTAGACTTTTTCATCTGCAGGGTTGGCAACAGCAATATCATCAATGCCATCATTGTTAAAGTCACCGAACGCTAATCCGTTCTTCATTCTAATAGATGCCGAACCGCTATATCCTCTAGAGCCAAGCCCAGTGATAATTAAAGCTTTTGTGCCATCTGCATCATTATTTAAGGTATAAGTGTCTAAATCAATACCAGTGCTTAGATCTTGACCACCATATATTAGCGCAATTTTTCCCGCACTAGGGATATCAATTATAAAGTCTTCAATACCGTCACCATTAAAGTCTCCGCCAGTTGCTAAAGTGAAGCCTGCATGGTTGTTAAGAGTGTCTGAACCTGTAATGGTGAACCCATGACTTGAATTTGCAAGGTAGTTATCTAAATTAATCACTGGCGGAAAGGTGGTGCTACCATAAATTAGATGCACTCGACCTTTTATGCCATTTTCATCATACTTATGCTCTGATATCAGTAATTCAGGCACATTGTCACCGTTGATGTCGCCAAGCACTTTAATTTCTTGGCCAAATCTACCGCGTAAGGTATCTGACTTAAATATTATGTCAGCACTAGAGAGTTGATACGTTCCAGACCAGTTACTCTTACCAAAAAATACATAAACGCTAGCATCATCAGCAGTTAAACTTATGTCGATTGTAGTTAATGCAAAATCATCAATTCCATCACCGTTGATATCACCTACAGCATGTGGTTTTAGTGTCGCATCGTTCAAATCATTAAATACCTTTGCGTTGGTCAATACGTCGATATGTTGTTCATTATCTATGTTGTTGCTACCAAAAACAAAATGAGCATAATGCTCTCTTAAAGAACCTTCGCCTTTAGTGACGATAATATCGCTAATACCGTCATTATTTATATCCCCAACATTAGTTGTAAATCGTCCAAACCTGTCTGAGTGTAAGTCTTTTGCGGTAAAAAGGGTATAATCAAAGTCAATTGACGCAGGAACAGACATTTCATATAAACTTTTTGAGAATGACGGTTGGCCGTAAATTGCATAAGCACCACCTTGGTTAACTAATCCACCATCATAATGGCTAGCACCAAAAATGATGTCTTGTGTATTATCGTTATTGATATCAACAATACTTATAAAGCTACCAAAATCAGTGAAGTCTGCAGGGCTATTAATGGAGAAACCTTGGCTCGCTTGCATGGTATTTACTATTATTTCTTTAGAGTCATAGCTGTTTGAGCCATAAATTAAAAAAACTTTACCCGCTTCTCTCCAATTTCCTATCTTAACTGTCGGGCGAGAGGTGACTAAATCATTGAAGCCATCATTATTTATATCACCAATTGCTATAGAGCTACCAAATAGCCCGTCATTGGATGAAATACCGGTGTTTTCACCATTAATAATAATACCCGGTGCATGAATGTTAGTTGCTAAATCATCAATATCAAACTCAACAGCGCCAACATGTACGATTACCTCAGCTGTAGCGGTAGCACCGTAGGTGTCTTTAATAGTATAGGTAAAGCTGTCTTGGCCAAAAAAACCATCAACTGGGGTATAGGTAAGTTGCTCATCAATAACTTCTACCGTGCCATTGGTACTTGTAACAGAGCTAACATATAAAACTTCTTGTGATTCAGGGTCAGTATCATTGCTTAATAAAGATAAAGTAACTGCAGTATTCATCACGGTTCTATATTCATCTTGAATAGCAACAGGAGGTTGATTTGATAGGCTAACTGTAATTGTTATTGTTGCTGTTGCAGTTTCGCCAATCTCATCGGTTACTATATAACTAATTTCATCATCGCCAACGAAGTTTGTATTGGGAGTATAAGTTGTTACATTACCGGTTGTTTCAATACGGCCATATTTAGGCTCTGAAAACTCAACACTAGCAATATCAGCCTCGTTGTCATCAGCGTCAATAGTCAGTATTAATGGGGTATTTGAATTGGTTTGAGTCGTTACATCATTAGCAGTTGGCTTACTATTCGTGACCATAATGGTAATAGAACCATTGACACTATCGGTATCATCAGAAACCGAAAACGAAATCGTTTGCTCTCCAACATGTTCGCTCGATGGTGAAATAGTAAATGAAGTAGTCGCAATATTTGATGTTATATTATTTTCATCTTGTACATCAGATAATAAAAGTGAATCACCATCACTATCCACGGCTAAATCAGCGACATTAATAACAAGAGACTCATCATAGTTGACTGAAAAAGTATTATCTAAAAGCGCTGGTGATGAATTAGTTGTTGGGTTGTTATTATTCGGTTCAGGCTCTGAACTTTCGTTACCACCTCCACAGGCGGTGAGAGCTGTAGTAACTAATACAGCTAATAAAGATGTTTTTTGCATAGTAATTTGCTTCCGTTATGCGATTCCTAGTTGTAAGGAGTGTTATTAAAAAGCTAACTCCAATATTGTTAAGTAAGTTCTCTGATTCTGAGATGAATCATTGATAAAAAACACTATTACAGCTCAAATTTCTCTTAGCATAATAACGCTTAAATACTTGAAGCAATTATATATTGTCTTTTATCTTTATCAATGGTGATAAATTAAATGTAATTAGCACACTAGCCCAAGTTAATAAATAACGTATGTGCTCTTAAAAAGGCGATTGCTTTTTACCTAAAAACTCGGTGTAATAGCCTAATAATAAACGCTGAATGATGCAGGGATAGTTTACAAAGTGATGACCAACCCCATTACATTTGCTTGAGGTAACTAACGTTATAAAAGCGAATTCCCGCAACATGACCAACCGCAACGCTGACACTCCAGGCAGGTAATGCCATAGTCTGACGAGTGATTATGCAACACAAACAGCATGTCGCATAAATACTAAATTGGTAGGTTTACAATGAGTTTTGAACGAATTCAATCACAGCGCCATAAAATACAAAACTCGATGGTTGAAGCTTATTACGATCGCTTCACGACAAAGTTTGAATTAAAAGAAAATAATAAAACAATTTACACTGCTTATATGTGCTTATGTCCATTTAGAATAAAAAAGCTAATGATTGACGGCTCTTCTTTTACTCTGAAAATATTTTGGTTGCTATTATGGCAATCTACATTAGTAAATAGTCATGGTATTGCTGTTAAAGAGTTACTTACTCGCCGACGTAAAAAGTCTATAGGTTTACTCATTTATTTCAGTATTATAACCAGTATAAAAGTTGGGCTTGGGTTGTTATCGCAAACCTAAAAAATAATAATAGCTGGCGTGAAGCGACATTTTTTTTCAGGTGTTAGACTAGCCCGAAGCGCTCTTTATAACGTCTGTAGTGATTTTTTGTTGAAAGGTTTACTATCGCTTGTTTGCCCTTAAAACTTATCAAATTATTGCAAAAATAGCGCTTAGTATCGTTAACGGGCAGTAAACACCCGCACTAATTATAGTATTTATACCCAATATGGGGGTAGCAAAGTTACTTGCACATTTACTTACTTGGCTCTTTACTCATTAGGCTTTCGCGCTAACAGCGTTGCAAACTGTAACTGTGTGCCATTGTGCATTGTGCCTACGTCTTCATTATACTTAATTATTTCCCAATCGTTATAAATTTCAGGTAATTGGCCTGCATTGAGCACAAATGGAAAGTTAATTGGGCATGGGTGCTCTGACGTGCTCATGGCACAAACTATTAGGTTATAACCACCAGGTAAAGTATGTGCTTGCATATCAGCAATAACTGCGTCGATACGTGTTGGGTCAATAAACATTAAGGTAACTGTGCAAGAAATAAAACCATAATTTGCACTCAGCTTGGCGTGGTTAATATCATAAACCTCAGCCTTAATATTGGTTAGAGACTCTTCGTTAATAATACTGTTTAACATGCCGATAGCGTTAGGGTTAGCGTCTACTGCGGCCACATTAAAGCCGAGTTGGCTTAGGTAAACAGCATTACGTCCGTTTGAACAACCCATATCTAACGCAGCGCATGGCTTAATAATTTTGCACGCTTCTACCACTTCACTATGGGCAGGGTTTAAGCCGTAACGGCTATTAAGATCAATTGTCATGGTAATCATTTATACTTTGAAATAGGGGCTAATATTATACCTCAACCACGTTAAGATGCGAGTTTCAAAACGCAGGTTAGAACCATGTTAGTATTCAAATAAAGTGGTAAGGTGTGGTAACAATAGTATGGCAATTTCGCTCGCGGGAAACCATGTTACACTGCAATAAAGAAAAAGCTGTTTGTTTACAGCAGAAGCGACAGCAGAAATGACCATAGAGGTTAGTATAAAAGTTACAGCAGTGAAGTAATTGTTATAAGCGCTATATCAGCGACTTTCTTGTGAATGTATATTAACGCTAACAAAGGATTTTTATGAAAGAAATGAATGAAAAAATTACATTAGATATAATTTCAGATGTTGTGTGCCCTTGGTGCATTATTGGCTATCACCATTTAGCTGCGGCTATTAAAGAATTAAATCTACAAGATACAGTTGAAATAACATGGCAACCTTTTGAGCTTAACCCAGACATGCCAGCAGAGGGTGAAGACTTAGGTGCGCATATTGCCAGAAAATATGGTTCATCAAAAGAAGAAAGCGAGCGCGCAAGAATGAATATTACCCAAGCTGGCGCGAAATACGGCTTTGACTTTAACTACACCGATAACATGAAAATCGTCAATACTTTTGATGCCCATGTATTGCTTGATTACGCCCATCATGTAGGTAAACAAACCGAATTAAAAATGCGCTTGTTTACTGCATTTTTTACCGAAGATAAAGATGTTTCAAAGCGAGAAGTATTGCTTAAAGAAGCAGAGGTTGTGGGCATTTCTATTAAAGAATCTGAGTCTGCATTAGTAGACAATGAGATAATAAACCGCGTTAAAACACTTGAGTCACAATGGCGTCAAATGGGCGTAACGAGTGTACCCACCGTAGTCTTTAATCGCACCAGCGCACTAACAGGAGCGCAACCACAAGAAACCTTTGTGGCAGTTTTACGTGACCTTGTAGAAAATAGCGCTTAAATAGCTTAATCCCCAACTTATAACGAGCGGATGAATCGATGAAGATACAACACCTTGATATTCCCTTTAATTGCCGGTTCACCTGCTGGTTTTGTGGTGAGGGTTCTGATCAAACCATATTAGCCAAGCTAGTGACCCATCAAGTGGTTAATATGCCTATTTGTGCTGAGTGTAAATCGTATCGCTGTCATCGCCATGTTAGTGCATTAGCGACACTTGAAAAGTGCATTAAAGAAAAAATGGTACAGCACAATGCAAAGGCGTTATCCATTGGGGCAAATTGGACCGAGCAAGCATTACAAGAGTCAGAATTAACGGGCAGTGCATTTGAGGGGTTTAAAAAAAGCGGTTGGAAAATGTACTTAATCGCCAAAGAGCGCGTTAATTATAGTGGTTGGGCGTTAAGTGTTGATGGGATTCCCGTCGACGATGTTGTAATAGATGAAACGTTTGAGTTTGACGGCCTAACTTTTGCTAGTTATCACAGTATGCTAACGTATTTAAGTAAAACTTTTGCGTTAAATGAAGACTTTTTAGCCCAGGTGTTAGCGCTTTATGGGAATCACCGCGCCATCGCAGCAGTAAAGTTTTGCCGGTTAGTGCCTAATAATTTAAAATCGCAACGGGAAAAAGCACTGAATGACTTAATCGAGAGCTTTAAAGAAAAAGAGGCACTGGGTAATTAAAGCCACACTATTATCATGACCTTAACGTGAGGGTAACTAATACAACCCCATGATCAGTGCTTTCGCCATCGCGTTCAAAAATAGGATTAATTAAATGTCGATCATAAGTATCATGTGCGCTAACCTCATAAAGGCTGTCGTGGTAACTGGCATCAAATTCACATGACAATAAAATGTAATCAAGTACCGAACTACTTGCACCAAAATAATGGGTTGGGGTACGTGCTCGCTTAACTTCATCGCTATGTTTATTATCATTAGCAAGGATTGTTTGGTATAAATCCCAAGCATCATATAAACAATACTTAGCCAGATACGCATCACGGTCAAAAGTTGAGACAAACCGTAAGGTGTTAGTGAGTAAATGGTTTAAGACACCATCGGTTAAGGTATTATTAAAATCACCCAGTAAAATCATAGGGTGGCCCAACGCTTCACGGCGCTCTATCATACTTATCATCAATAATGTCGCTTCACTACCACGCTGTACGGTTGCCCCCCAACTCCCCGCCACTTGTGCTTTTAGGCTTTCGATAATTGTTTGCTCTGGCGAGTAATTGTTATTTTCTTCTATTTCTATGATTGAACGTTTAGATTTAAAATGCACAACATAACAGTCACAATTACCCATGTGTGGTACATCAACCGTTGCTCTTAACACCTTACGACTAAAAGAAAAGTCACTACTTAAGCCTAACGTCTGAGCAAGTTCAATGTTGGGGGTTACCGCAGCCACGTCAACAATAGGGTAGCGAGACGCAATAGCGACGACAGGGCGCTTATAAATAAAATCATCAATAATCAGGGGGTGATCAACCACAGCAAAATAATGGTACCCCTGTGTTGCGACTAATTCCTTTAAGGATTCAGGACTAAAAACTTCTTGAAAGCCAATAATATCGGGTTGATATTCATCTAAATAGTCAGTAATCCACCGTTGTTTTTTTTGCCATTGCTCAGCACTATAAATCCGCTCAAACTCGTAAGCGGCATTTGGGGGCTCAAGGTAATTAAATAAATTCAATGTGGCAATTTTTAACGTAGTGTTTGCTAACGCTTTATTGGCACTTGCTACGGAAGGAGAGATCATTATATAAATTCTTTTGCTGTATGTTTATCTTTA
Source organism: Colwellia sp. F1 (assembly GCF_056238625.1). Lineage (NCBI taxonomy): Bacteria > Pseudomonadati > Pseudomonadota > Gammaproteobacteria > Alteromonadales > Colwelliaceae > Colwellia > Colwellia sp. F1. The sequence continues at coordinate 269,700 of NZ_JBWDLI010000003.1, read as the reverse complement.
CGGTTGAAAAGGCTGATTTTGCGAGTAAATTATTGGACAAAAGTCTCAGGTATAATAACCTGTAATTCAATAATAAGCATTTATGGACCCCCCTATGAGACTCATTGCACTAGTAGCTTTTACTACGCTTGCTTTCACAACATCGACATTTGGTTATGACAAGGTTATCCCAGTGTCACAAAAAACTAAGGATACCACGGTTAACCTCCGTGATATGGCAATTAATGATAATAATGCTTATGAGTTGTTAAAGTCTCTCACCACAGAAGTAGGCGCACGTTACCCAGGCACACCGGGTGAAAAAGCAGGCATTAAATGGGCTATTAATAACCTAGAAAAATTAGGCTTTGATAAGGTTTATACCGAAGATGTAACAATGAATGGTTGGTTACGTGGCGTAGAAACGGCAGAAATATTACTCCCTTCGCCTCAAAAAATGATAATAACGGCGCTCGGTCGTTCAAAATCAACACCTAAAGGGGGTTTAGAAGCTGAAATAGTGCATTTTAAAAGTTATGCAGATCTTGAAAAAGCAGCAGATAACAGCTTAAAAGGGAAAATTGCTTTTATTAGTCAACGCATGGAAAAGTTTAAAGATGGTGCGGGTTACAGCCCAGCCAATATTGCCCGTAGTAAAGGGCATGAGCTTGCGGCACAAAAAGGGGCTGAGGCGTTAATTATTCGCTCTATTGGTACAGATGATCACCGTAACCCACATACTGGTAGTACCAATGTAGCTATGGGCTACACAGCAGTACCGGCTATTGCTTTGTCTAACCCTGATGCAGACCAATTAGTGCGTCTAATTGATTACGGGCACACACCAACAATACGCTTAAATGTGCAAACTAAAGACTTAGGGCCTATTATCACAAAAAATGTTATTGGAGAAATTACCGGCAGAGAGCTGCCTAATGAAGTGGTTGTTATTGGTGGCCACTTAGACAGTTGGGACTTAGGTACAGGGGCGGTTGATGATGGTGCTGGCGTTGCTATTGCGATGGCAACCGCTGCGTTAATAAAAAATAATACAAAAGAGCGTCCTCGTCGTACGATTCGTGTAATTCTTTGGGGAGCAGAAGAATTTGGCTTAATAGGAGCACGTGCTTACGCTAAAGCAAGACAAGCAGATGGCACATTAGCTAACCATGTGATTGGCTCAGAGTCTGACTTTGGTGCAGGTCCTATTTATGGCCTTCAGTCATCTAGCAATGTTTCACCTAACGCGCTGCATGTCATTGATACCATGGCTAGCCTCATGGGTATTTTAGGCGTTAGCCGACACAGTGGTGATACCCATGGTGGTCCAGATATGATACCGCTATCTCGTTTAGGTGTACCCGCATTGAACTTGATGCAAGACGGCACAGATTATTTTGATTTACACCATACCCCAGACGATACATTTGACAAGGTAAACCCTGCGCACTTACGCCAAAACGTCGCGGCTTGGGCAGTGTTTACCTTTATTGCTGCGGAATGGCCTGGGTCTTTTAAGTAGTCGCTTTAACTGTCAACTAAACCTTTCAGTAATAACGTTACAATAAAACCCACGCCAATTACGTGGGTTTTTTATTTATTGGCCACCCGAATAAATGCTTTAATAATTTTAATGGGCTCAGAGGTTTTTCCTCTGCTACTCCCAAGTGCTTCTATGTTAGTTAAGGTATCAGTTAACCCTGTAACCACTTGACCAAAAACGGTATGTTTACCATCTAAAAAAGGGGTTGGTTTAAAGGTAATAAAAAATTGGCTACCATCGGTACCTGGTCCAGCATTTGCCATGCTTAGTATACCCGCTTCACTATGGCCTACATCAGGAGCAAATTCACCTTCATACTTATAGCCAGGGTTACCTCTTCCGCTACCAAGAGGGTCACCACCTTGCGCCATAAAACCAGGAATAACGCGGTGAAAAATGAGATCATCATAAAAACCCAGTTTCGTTAAATAAATAGTACTTGAAACATGCATGGGGGCTGAGTCGGTAAATAACTTTATGGTTAAGTTACCTTGGTTTGTTTGTAACTCCCAAAAGTAATCTTTCCCTTGCGTAAAAGTCAGCATTGGGGGTTTGCTTAACTGGGTTTTCCAAGTAACATCCGACTTGTCTATTTTTTGTTGGCTGATAAAGTCACCAGCTTTTTTTATCGCAGGATCTGGGCCGCAACAAGCTGTTAGCGTTAACATTAACAAAAAGCTAGCAAAAATGTTTTTCTGAGTATTCATATCAAGTGTCTTATGGTTGTTTACTAAAGTGTTGTTATTGATTGGGTCTATTATTACCTTAATTTATTTTTTTATCTATTTTGATCTAAAAGAAAAATAGTGTTAATAAGCCGTAACTAAAAGCGTATTGTCGCTTAATAAATATAGCTCAGTAAATATAGTTCAGTGTTTTTATAATTAAATGAAAATCAGGTAGTAGTCATTAATGTCCGTTAATCAACAACAGTTACAGCAGCAATATAACGACAAAGGTTATTTTGTTATTCGACGTTATTTTAGTGAAACTGAAATTTTACAGCTGCGAGAGACTATTTTAACGTTTCATCAATTGTGGAAAAAAGATCATCAACAGTTTTACCAAGAAGAGGCCTTTAACGCTTCTTTAATTACTGGCAGCCAATATTTAGCTTTTGATGAGCGGCTGAAGCTTTTTAGTTTTATTAGCTCGCCTAAAATGATGGCGGTTATTGATCTTTTAATCCCCAATAAAGCTGCGTTTATGAACACGCAATTATTTTTTAACCCGGTTAACCCAGACCAAAAAGACTTTTGGCACAGAGATTGTCAATATGATCATGATATTGAAGGGCAAAAGCAAGCCATTAAAAATACACAAGTTGTGCATCTTCGTGTCCCTTTATTTGACGAGCTTGGCATGGAGTTAGTGCCTGGAACACACCAACGCTGGGATACTGAAGAAGAGTATAATGTGCGGCAAGAAGAACAGGGCAAAGTGAGCAGTGATGAATTGTCGCAGGGTAAAAAAATTGCGCTAGCAGCAGGCGATTTACTGGTTTTTTCTGCTGATATGATCCACAGAGGTTTATACGGCATGGATAGGTTAGCATTAGATGTTTTAGTGTTTGACCCTGCCGGTGATTTTGCCGACTATATAGATGACGACTGCCTACCTGATACGTTAATGATGAAAAAAATGGATGACCCGAGGTTGTTTCAAAGCAGTATTGATTTGAAAACACAGCACAACACAGTACAGGGCGACACTTTACCATATTAGCTTCAATTGCCGGTTTTATCGCTCTGTTTCATAGAGTCTTACAATTTAACGCAACCAGAGCGGCGTAAATAGCGTGGCGTTAGTTTTATATCTAGGGTATCTGTGCGAAAATATCAGCCTAATTGTTATATTAAGAACACTAAAACACCCGCCCTCTATTAAGGATAAAATATGAATAAATTACTACTCATCAGCGTACTTTCGCTAGTAGTCGCGTTAAGCGGTTGTCAGTCAGGTAATACTTTAGCAAGTGGTAATCAAACAACCACTTCGTCTAATACACTGACATTAATAAAATGGCAACTAACACAGCTTGGTAGTGTTAACGTAGAAACACCGCCAAAGAAAACGAAAAATAATGGCCTAGCAAAACACCTAATATTACATGAACAAGATAACCGTATCACAGGTTTTGCTGGCTGCAATCGTTTTTTTGGGAATTATGAAGTAAAAGCCCCTATTGAGGGAGTAGGAAAAATTACCTTCAGTGGTGTCGGCGCAACAAAAATGGCTTGTTTTGATATGGCTATTAACGAGCAAGACTATTTTAATGCGTTAGCCAGTACTGCTTTTTACCAGCTAAACGATAATACATTAACTCTGCTTAACGAATCGTTAACGCCAGTGGCTACCTTTACAAGTAATTAAAAACAAGTAATTAAAAGCAAGTAACTTAACGTTATTGTCATATTTAAATTTAAATTAAGGATTACTGTTATGAAAAAAGCACTAATACGGCTTTGTACTACGCTGGCGATGTTTTCTAGCTTTAACTTATTAGCGACAGATTTAAAGGTGGGTGATCAAGCACCAAACTTTAGGCTACAAGCAACCACGGGTGATTATTATCAACTCAGTGATTACCTAGGTAAGCAGGCGGTAATTTTAGCGTGGTATCCTATGGCGAATACCCGAGGTTGCACTATTGAATGTAAGTCGCTAGTAGAGCAGGGGCACTTAATTAGAAAATACAACGTGAGCTACTTTATGGCCAGTGTTGACCCACTCGATGACAATCGCGATTTTGCAAAAAAAACCGGCGCAGACTTTCCTATGCTAAGTGACCCAACGAAAGAAACTGCTAAAGCGTATGACGTATTAAACGTTTTTCGGGTAGCCAGTCGAGTCACTTTTTATATTTCTAAGGAAGGAAAAATATTAAAAATAGATGAAGACGTTAAGCCAAAGTCTGCCGCGGAAGATATCGCCAATAATTTAAAAACACTGAACATAGCGTTAGCAACACCCAAGTAAAGTGAGGTTTCTTTAGTTAACCAATAAAAGTACTTTATGTTAGCGCCGGTAACCGTTACCCGCGCTATGCTTTAGAAAAAACCAATAGACGATTATTAGCTGGCATAGCATGGTCGTCTAGTAAGGTAAGCCCCGCAGCGCTTGCCAAGGTTAAAATGGCTTCAATGTCTCTAATGCCACTATTTTCATCTCGCGCTTTTAACCATAAATCAAAATTAGCGTTACTTTCGCTGGTAAATTTTCCTTGGTAGTTAAAAGGTCCATAAATACAAACATTGGCTTTAGACGCTACATGTTTCTCAATCCCTTCAAAAAATTTAACCACTAACGGCCAACTGATTATATGTAAGGTATTGGCGGTATAAAGGCCATCGATAGCGGTACTATTCGCTATGGGCCAACTTGCCTGCAAATCAATAACAATAGGGCGTAATACGTTAGTTAACTTTGCTTCATCTAACCATAAGTTAATACCTAAGTGGTTTATGAGTAAATCACTGGTTTGCCACGTTAAGTGAGGTAAGTTTTGGCCAAAGTACACCGCATGTTGCCCCGTACCTGAGCCTACTTCTAACACGTGTTTAGTGTTTGCGAATACCTTGCTTAATAGAGTTAAAATAGGGTGTTTATTATTTTCACAGGCTTGAGAAAAAGGTTTATTCATCATATTTCATTAGGCTCATTTAACGTTTTAAAAGGTAGCATTTGCCGACATTGTTGTTGATAAGTTAGCATACGCGCTTGCTCTTGTAGACAGAAGTTTTTAATAGGCTCTTTAAAAAAGGGGGACTTTATCCAATGGTACGAATAAGTTAATACCGGTTCAAAGCCCCTCGCTATTTTGTGCTCACCTTGCGTGCCGGGGTTAAATACTTTGATATTATTTTTAAGACAAAAGGCAATTCCTTGATAATAACAAAGTTCAAAGTGTAAATTATTCACTTGTTTCGTACAGCCCCAATACCGACCATATAATTGCTCGTCATCATAAAAAAATAACGCACAAGCGATATCTTCTTGCGCATCACTGGCAATAATTAATAAAATACTGTCTGCTAAAGTAGTCACAATTTGTTGAAAAAACGCATAAGTTAAATGGGGTTGATGCCCTCGCTTTAAATAAGTTAGTTGGTAGGTTAAATAAAAAAAGTCGAGATCTTTTTTCGTGATGTCATCGCCCAACAATTGACGAATGCTAATACCTTGTTGGCTAATTGACTGTCTTTCTTTGCGGGTGTTTTTTCTTTTACGTGAGGTAAAGGTGTTTAAAAAGTCATCAAAGGTTTGATAGCCGCGGTTAAACCAATGAAATTGCACCGTGTTGCGTTGGTATACATCGTCGGGTAAATCGGCTTTTATTTCATGACAATACAAAATATGCCAGCTGTTAATATTATGTTGCTGACAATGCGCTATTAAAGGAGCAAAGAAGTCATCAACCTGCTGCTTTGATGAAAGCAATTTATCGCTTGTTACGGGGGTAAAGGGAATTGTGGCAACTAATTTAGGGTAATAGTCTGTATTGTAGCGCTCAAAAGCATCAGCCCAATCCCAATCAAAAACATATTCACCCCAAGAGTGGCTTTTTAAATACAGTGGCATAATTGCGCTCACATTATCATTAGTGCTTGCTACTAAATGATGCGCTTGCCAACCTTGTTTACCATGAACACTTTGGCTTTCTTCAAGTGCTTTAAAAAAATTATAACGAAGAAAAGGAGATGGGTTATTACGGTTGTGGTAATGCCATTGTGCAGGGGCTATTTTGTTAATGTGGTTGATAAAATTAATACGGGTATTGGTACTCAACAGACAACTCTCTTTAGCGACTCGGCTTGGCTATACAATTTAGCTATACAGTTTAGCTAAACACATTAATTGTACCATTTTTTCGTAACTTAACGAAATAATCTACCTAATCACTGTGCTATTATTTTTTAGCCACTCACGCTATAAGGGTTATATATGTTAGAATTGAACAATATTATTTAACATCATTAGGCGTATTTCATGTCTGAACACACCAAGGTCGACATTTGTGTTGAACCGATAGAACTTTATAAATTACTTAAAATTGCCAATATGGTTGGTGGTGGCGGTGAAGCTAAAACTATGATCAGTGAAGGTAAAGTGCTGGTCAATAATAAAACTGTCGTTCAAAAACGTAAAAAAATACGTCACGGCGATATTATCGAACATAATGGTGTTGTTGTTGAAGTCGTTTATAACCCCAGTAACAAATCAGCAGAGTTTATCAATACTGTTGTTTTAGCGAGTAAAAAAGCTCAAAGAAACAAAAGAGCAAGAGCCAAAGCACGGGCGCTTGCACCAGAAAAAACTACCCCGTAGCTTTACCTGTCAAAAGTTTTGCAACAAGCGGCAATAGACCACAGACCAGTGAAACAACTTAAGTAATAAATTTCAGCCATAAAAAAAGCCGCTATAAAGCGGCTTTTTTATCAAATTGGTGGAGTTTCCGTCATCTTAACTCAACACTTAATACATTGAATTAAAAAGACAAAAAACAAAGCCACGGCCCTAACTTTATCATCAAGTATGACTGTACCTTAAAGAATTAGCTTTGCTAACTCATTTAATGAATTGAACTTAACTTCCATATTACTTACCTGTAAACGCGCCTTGTTGGCAAAGCAAAGAGGTAAGCTATTACGGCTTACCTAAAAAATAAATAAGCTTTAACTGCGTTGCTCATCGCCCTTAGCAGCAACACCTTTCATTAGCATGTCAAATACTAAGCTCGCGATGCCTTTAGACACTAAATCGCTTGATAGCGCTTTCATGGCCATTGCGTTGTGAGTGTCCATACTCTCAATAATCGCGTTTTGGATTGCTTCAGGGAATTGGCCAAGCATGGCTTGCTCTTTAGTATTGTGCTTAACCTGATCCATTGCGGTTTCGTTTTCAGCTACTTTACCCATAATGGCATTAGCGTAATTAACCATATCATTTTCAGATAACCCATCTTCAGCAAACAGGTCGTTCATACGCTCAATGATTTCGTTTAAAAGCTCCGTTTTAGGGTCTTTAGGTACTGCGCCTGAGCCTTCTTTACTCGGTGATAAGTAAGTTTTAGGCTCTTCGCCTACTTTATGGCCTAGCTGTAAATCAGCTTCGCGTTGTTCATGCAGCCGATAATGTGTCATCACTACATCTGTTAAGTCAACGTCATCTTCTATTACATCCATACGTAAAAGTGGGTGTAAGTTTTTAGCAAACACGCTGAGTTTTTCTAGGTCAGTGTCGTTAAAGTCAACAATTTGAGAGCTAAACTCGTAATAACGGTAAAACGAGATTAAATCTTTTCTAAACACATCTAAAATATCTCTGGCTTCTTTAGCGTGCTTAACACTGTTTTCACTGTACTTAATCGCTTTGTCGTTGTTCTCATCTTTCGCTTTTGAAAGCTCTTTTTGGGCTGATTGCAGCACCGTAGTGGCTTCTTTGTAGCGCAACTTAAATCGCTCAACCGGCGCTTTCATAATATTGGTGAGTTTGTCTTGCTTGGCATGTTTACTGTTATAAGCGGTTACAAAAGTTTCTACCTCAAACCATTGGTAAATCCCCACCTCAGCAAGCTTCTCCATAATGTCGTAAACAATATTAGGATCAGATACCCCCGAAAGCTCAGCGGTTTGAAAGTAAACTTTAAACTCTGCTAAAATTTCTTCTGGGTCGTTTACAAAATCAAGCACAAAGGTTTTATCTTTACCTTTGTAAGTACGGTTTAGCCTAGAAAGCGTTTGTATACATTCAACACCCTTTAATGGTTTATCAACATACATAGCCACTAATTTAGGTTGGTCAAATCCTGTTTGAAACTTATTTGCTACTAACATGACTTGGTAGTCGTTAGTGTCAAAAGCTTTGCGCATATCACGGCCACGTAAATTAGGATTCATCGCTTTTTCAGTAAACGCATGATCAGGAATATCTGGGTCGTTCACTTCACCAGAAAACGCCACCATCGCATTGACGTTTTCATAGCCTTTATCCATGACATACTTTTCAAAAGCAAGCTTGTACCTTACAGCCTCTAAACGGCTGCTCGTCACCACCATTGCTTTAGCTTCTCCGCCTAATAAATGTTTAATTTTGGCATTAAAGTGCTCAACAATTGTTTCAACTTTTTGGGCAATATTATAAGGGTGTAGCCTTACCCATTTAGCCATTTTAGACGCCGCTTTTTTGCTATCTACTTCTTGATCAGACTGCGGATTGTCGTGAGCTAATTGATACGCCACACGGTAACTGGTGTAATTTTGCAGTACATCTAAAATAAAGCCTTCTTCAATGGCTTGGCGCATTGAATATACATGAAAGGGCAATGGCTTATTAGTATCGCTTAGCGGTGCGTCTAAATCTTCAGGTCGACCAAATAGCTCTAAGGTTTTCGCTTTAGGGGTTGCGGTAAAGGCAAAGTAACTAATATTGTTAGACCCTTTTCGGGCCTCTAGCGATAAACGCAACATATCCTCGCTGTCTAACTCGTCATCGCCTTCAAGTTGTTCAGCCATTAGCACTTCACGTAACTTACGTGCTGTTGTTCCTGTTTGGCTAGAGTGCGCTTCATCGGCTATTACCGCAAAACTTCGCCCAGCTAGGGTAGAGTCTTTACGTATGGCCTCTAAAACATGGGGAAAGGTCTGTATGGTTACAATAATAATCGAGGTACTGGCTTTAAGCTCACCAGCTAACTGGCTCGATTTAGAGCCTTGTGCTTCTTCGCGGTTAACGCGCGCTATCATCCCTTCGTTATGATCAAACTGATAAATGGTATCTTGCAGCTGGCTGTCTAAAACGGTTCTATCGGTAATGACTATGACTGAGTCGAATACTTTGTCACCTGCTTGTTTTTGTAATTCGGGGTGCTCAGTTAAATAATGTTTAGAGGCCAGCTGATGCGACAACCACGCAATAGAGTTCGACTTACCCGAGCCCGCACTGTGCTGAATAAGGTACTTTTTACCTGTCCCTTCAAAATCGACTGTATTTATAAGCTTAGACACCACAGCCCATTGATGATAACGCGGGAATATCATGGTTTCTTTTACTTTTATTGAGCCATCTAGTTGCTCTTCGTCTTTTACTTCTAAGTGAATATAACGGCTTAAAATAAGTAATAAGTTATCTTTTTGAAATATCTCGTTCCAAAGGTACGAGGTCGCATAACTGCCATCAGCCGGAATATCGTTCCCCGCAGCACCTTCAGCAGTACCTTGGTCAAACGGTAAAAAGAAGGTTTTATTCCCCGCTAAACGGGTTGTCATTGCCACGTTGTATTGGCTTACTGCAAAGTGAACTAACGCACCGCGTTTAAAGGTGAGTAACGGCTCAGCCTTTTTAGTGGTTGGGTCTTTTGGTTGGCGGTCTTTCATATACTGCACTTTGGCATTATTGAGCGACTGTTTAAATTCAGACTTTAGCTCGCAAGTTACAACCGGTAGCCCATTTACAAACAGGGTTAAATCTAACCGGCCATCATAGCCATTCGGTGAGTATTTTAGCTCAGGCACCACGCGTAAAATGTTTTTGTTATAGCGCTTGCTCGCATCAGGGTTTAAATCGTGATCAGGCTTAAAACTACATAAGCTAAATTTAGCACCGCGGTCTTTCATTACATTACGTAACACCCACAGCGTGCCTTTGTTTTTTAAGTTGCGCTCTAGGTTTTTAAGTAAAGCATCAGCGGTTGCCGTAGGGCTACGGTCAGTTTCAGGGTAATGTTTTTGCAGCTTATCCCATTGCTCAGGCTGAGAGCCTTTTACAAAGGTAACAACATCTTCCGGGTAAAGGGCTAACGCTTTATTATATTTATTCGACTCCCCCAATAACCAGCCTTGTGCCAGCATTTGGTCAATAATATCGTTTTGAAATGTTTTTTCATTTACAGGATTAAAATAGGTGCCTACAGGATCAGACTGTACAGCTACAGCTGAATTTAAAGCCTCATTAGTCATATAATATATATCTTTAACCATCTCAGGCCGACTACTGACCTCAATAACTTTTCTTCTTTCTGGTTTTTTGAATGGCTTAAGGGCATTTGTAGGATCTTTTTTATCTTCTGTTGCCATTATTGTCCCACCTTTTTTTGAATAGATACGTTTTTACACTGAACAGGATGACTTACTGAAATAGAAATGTCTTTTCTAGCGGAAGCTGCATCAAGATCACCTAAAATAAATATTAAACCAACAATTGATAATGGTATTAGTGCAATTTTAAAAGGCTTATTCATCAGATAAATTTTTTTTTGACGGAGATCGTTTGTTTTTGAGTTTTGTCCTGCGCAATCACTAAACTCTTCAATAAGGTAATCAATAAATATATCAGGATCTTCTTTAAAGTACCCTTTAGCCTCCATATCTTTTCTAGTTGCTTCCAGTTCACTTGCTAAAGGAATGAAGTCGAACTCATTACCCCAAAAAGCATCAAGCAATAACTTCCCTGCTTTTGCTAAAAAGCCGACACCTATAAGCGCTAAGGTACCAAGAAGTATCATTAGCCAAAGGTGTATTTTTAGGTCTATATTCTTTGATATATAAAGCAATAATGTTAAAACGGTGGCTATAGCAGCAAACCTTATCTGAATTTGAGATGTTATTGCGTCTTTTCTTGCCAATTCATTGCTATACTGCTCTTTATATAAGATTAATACTTCTAGTTTATCCATTCTAACTATTTACCTCTAAACGCCAAATTTGTTCAGCGATACTACGATATAAATTACATCGCTCTTTTATATCTTCGATCTTCATCCCAGAATGTGCTTTAAATGCTAATCCATAACATGATGTAAGCTTATTAAAATTAGGGTTGTTGTCGTATGTTAACGGGTGTAATGACTTAACCAGTAAGTTTTCTTTAATATAATGCGGCAGTTTTTCTGTGTAGGGTTTATCGTTATATGATTGATTAGTGCCACGCGGTAATAATACCAAAGCCCCTATGCTGTTTCTGCATTCGTTAAAGTCATTAAGTTGCTCAAACTCATCTCTGTGGTTATCAAAATTATTTGCCCACAAATGCTCAATTTCAAACGGCTTGCCTTGCGCAGCATGATAATAAGTAGCAAAGTTCGTATTCTCACCGGCAAGTTCATCCACATAAGCCGACATTCTAGACAATAAATATTTAACAAACCGGCCATTTTGCCCATGTAAACGAAAGCTTTTAAACCCACTCCATTGCTCATCCATTTCTGATAGCTTATGCGCAAAAATAGCCATCAGTTCGTCAATGTCTTTATTACGTATTTCTTTTACTAAGTTGTACATAGTATAACGAATAGAGCTGGCCGGAAATGTCCTAAAATTAACAGCGCGACGCACGCAAAATATATCAATATACTTAGCCACTAAGTTCATTTTTGTATTAGCAAGGTCAATCGAATCGGTAATTTTAAGTGGTGCAAGCATAAGTGGATAACTTAAAGAGCTAGCAATACCCCATTGGTGTATATAATGAATAGAGGCTAAAGCAGGGGTTAACGCATCTTCAGCTAATCGTATGCGTTTATAAGCAGCAACATAGTATTTAAACTCATTATTAATAAAGGCATTAAATTCAGCCTCGCCACCTTTAGCTAAGCCAATTTTACCTAAGTTATCTCTCACCCAATTATGAAAACGCGTGCCTATTTTTTCAAAGTCTTCGTTTAAAGAGCCCGCTTTACCTTGACGAATCGACTCAGCATATTTTGCTCTTAGCCATGCTTGTACAAAACGTTGGTCTTCTTCTTTATCAAACGCTTTCAGCTCAACAATTGTTTTTTTCCAAAGCTCATTCGCTTGTTTTCGTTTGTCATCATCTCGGTATTTAGAGAGCAAAAAGCCTTTAAGCATTTCGGTGGGGGTTAAATTTAAACCACGGTCATTCATGGTTTCAAAAATGGTGTATGCGTTTTCATCGCTATAAGCCACTATTTCAACCAGCACCACTAACCAGCGCAGCCAATCTATAAATAAAGGTAATACCTCTTTATTTATTATATCGTCAGGAAACGCCTCACAAATATTTTGATAGCGCGCAACCATATTCACGGTAGACGCATCGGCATCTTCAGGTGGGGTATATTCCCCTTGATTAAATAAAGCATCTAAACAAGGAGTACGCTCAGGCACATCAATATTAAATGACTTTTGGCCAAACTTTTCAGAAAAAACCATGCTAGAAATAGATTCAGTTAACCCCAGCTCTTTTTGTTTATTATTTAAATAAATTAAAAACAAGGTTAAAGACGTTAAGCGTTGCTGGCCATCAATAATACTGCGCCTACCGGCTTTTTCACTTAAAACAAACGGGCCTAAGTAGTAGCTATTATACTCTTCTACATCATGCCGTTGATGCGTAGGCGAATAATTATCTAAAAAGGCCGAGCATAAATCGGTAACCAACTGCTCTATGTGGGTTTGCTCCCAACTGTATTCACGCTGGTAATAATCTACCGTATATTTTTTATTATCGAGCACTTCTAATATTGAGCGGTTTTTCGCTTCTATTTTATTTTCTAATCGACTCATTTTTATCCATCCTTGGGTTAGCTTTCTTCTACGGCAAAGTCTCGCACATCAATCTTGCCGGTTACTGCTGCTGAGATAAGGGCGGTTTTGCGCTCTTTCATAAGGTTGATAGCACTATTCGCTTTAATAGATAGTTCATCAAAAATTGCTAACTTCTCTTTCAATTCTTGAACTATTCTTAATTGTTCTTCTAGTGGTGGAAGAGCGAGTATAAAGTTCATAATCACATCAGATGGAACCCTTTTTAAGCCGCCAGCACCAGTCATTGCTGCAATCGAAATATTCATAAAGGTATTTTCTTGTAGACGGTAATACATAAAATCATTATTAATTTTACTATTGCACCTAAGCACATAGATTTCGGAAGAGCCAAATCCAATACCATTTTTCATATTGCGAGCAACAACCATATTCTTGTTCTCAAAACAGGGAGTCACTTTGGCCATAAGAATGTCTTCGTTTTCGAAGTAGGTATAACCGTCAAAAACAGAGTTAATTAGCCTTTCTTCATCAAGAACTAATGAGTCTTGTTTTAACTTTTCCATTGGAATGAAATTACATAACTCATTTTTTTTATGTTCGATTTGAGACTTCTTAGGTGTGAGTTCAAACAATCTCTTATTCGGGATAACTACCCAATGCTCTGGCACTTCACCTAGCCACTCTACGCCTGAGTCGCGCATTGGGGCATTGGGGTTTAGCCCTTTAGTCACTGCGTGAGAAATGGCCGCTTGGCGCTTTTCTTTTAACAGCTCAATCAGCTTTTCTTGTTTCGCGATTAGAGTGTCGATTTTAGCGGTTTCGTGATCGAGGAAGCTGGCAATTTTTTGTTGTTCTTCATATGAGGGGATTGTAAAAGAAACTGACTTAAATATATCTGTAGCAACAAGGTTTTGCATAGCACCACCTTGGGTATTATCTTTTATTTGTTTTTGAACATCTTCACTTCTAAAAATATGCTTGAAAAATGCTTTGTTTACAACACCTTCATCAATCCTCATTATCAATAGAGCTTGATTTATAATTCCCTTTTCATATGGTTCTGTAATTTCTACGATCTTACCTATAGTCCCTGAACAACTCATTAGTAAGTCGCCATTAGTCACGGTAAACCGACTCAAATCACGATAAATATCTTCTGATATATAAGAATCGCCAAGTATTACACTGTCTTGTATGCAGTTTTTTTGCTCGTAAACTTTCATACCAGAAGTTGTAAAAAATTCCTTTTTTAAAGCACTCCCAAAAGGACCTCTTACAAGATCATTAAGAAAGAACTTCAATTTTTTACAATCCCAATGAAAGGGGATGTTTTTTAACCATTCAACCCCAGAATCCCTATACTCAGGATATGCTTTATACTTTCTTCCACTCAAGGCTGAACCTGTCATTATGAATGTACCTCTTGAAGTAGCTGCATAATCTCGCTCGATACTTTATCTAAATCAGCATCAATTTCGGTGAGTGATCTTGGTGGCACATATTCGTAAAAATGGCGATTGAATGGTATTTCGTAACCAACTATACCGACTTCGCCGTCTTGCTCGTCGGTTTTTTTAGTATCAATCCACGCATTTGGCACATGGGGTAGTACTTCACGGGCAAAGTAGTCATCAACACTTTCTGTTAGTGGTACGTTTTCGTTATCACGTAAGTCAGGGTTGGCTTCTACCTTGCCCTTTACCTTACATACTTCTGCTTCGTCATCGTGTTCGCTTAAATGTTTAACTATCAGTTTAAGCTGTGCAGCGCTTAGCTTAACCGCAGGTGTTGCTGTTGCAAGCTCGGTAGTTAATGCGTTTAAAAACACATCGCGAGATAAGTATTTATCGTTGTTAAGTGAGGCAAGCGCTGCAAGAATAGTGTGCTGAGTATGCTCGTTTAACTTATCCCATGCTTTGTCGGTTGTTAAAGCGGTAATGCGTAGCTCATCTTTTGGATAAACCGCCAGTTGTAATGGGCGCTCTACCGTAATGCGGCGATAACCAAATTCTTGGTAATCAAATATTTTACTAAAGTCGTTCTCTACAAATTGGCCGTATGTTTTAACAATGGTGTCTATTGCATCTTCTGTTAGTTCTTTACGTTTGCTACCGAGTGACTTACGCATAGCTGCATAAAACACGTTTTCATCATTACCTTCAACTTCACCACCGCCACTGCGGCCTCTGCCGCCTGTTTTAGCGCGCTCTTTTGCCGCATTAATAAGTTGTACTTTGCCTTTACGGTTAGCAGGTTTATGGCTTGAAAGCACCCACACATACGTTGATATGCCGGTGTTGTAAAACATATCTGTAGGTAGGGCTACAATGGCCTCTAGCAGATCGTTTTCAAGTATATAACGGCGTATTTCACTCTCGCCGCTACCTGCACCACCGGTAAATAACGGTGAGCCATTTAAAATAATACCAATGCGCGAGCCACCGCTATTTTTTTCGTGGGCGGTCGTTCCCGACATCCTGTCTCCCACGACACTAGCACTTCCTGTGCGTCGCATTTTGCTAACTAAGTGCATTAAAAACAGTAACGAGCCGTCAGATACGCGCGGTAAACCCGCACCAAAGCGGCCTTCAAAGCCTTTTTCGGTGTGTTCGTCGTTAATTTGTTTTTGAATTTTTTTCCAATTCACCCCAAATGGCGGGTTAGATAACATGTAGTCAAACTTTTCAGTGCGTAGCTGGTCATTCGATAAGGTATTACCAAGCTTAATGTTATCGACCTTTTGGCCTTTAATAAGCATATCGGCTTTACATATAGCGTATGACTCTGGGTTTAGCTCTTGGCCAAATGCTGAAAGCGATGCTTTATTGTTAAGCTCTAATACGTATTCCATCCCCGATGATAAAAACCCGCCCGTACCCGCTGTTGGGTCGTAAATTGAGCGCACTAAGCCCGATTGCGTCAGCGCATCGTCGTCATTGGTAAATACTAAAGACGTGGTTAAACGTACAATGTCGCGCGGGGTAAAGTGCTCACCGGCTGTTTCGTTAGAGCTTTCAGCAAAGCGCCTAATTAGCTCTTCAAACACTAACCCCATGCCATAGTTATTAATAACATTTGGGTGTAGGTCGGTTGTAGCAAAGCGTTTAGCGACTTTATAAAGTAAGTCGGCTTCTGCCAGCTTATCTAGGGTGTTAAAAAAATCAAAGTGCTCAAAAATTTCACGGGCATTAGGGCTAAACGACTGTATGTAGCTTTCTAGGTTACTGGCTACATCGGTTTCGCCAAGGCGGTTTAAATCCATTTTTGAAGTATTGTAAAAACTTAACTGCGCTGCATGAGTAAAGAGCTTGCCTTGCGCTTCAATGGGCATGGCTTTTACGGCATCGTACTTTTCAAGCACGGCCGGTTTAGTGGCTTCAAGTACACACTCTAAACGCCTTAACAGCGTAAAAGGAAGAATAATACGGCCATACTGAGATTGTTTAAAATCACCGCGAAGTAAGTCAGCGACTGACCATAAAAAAGCAGCGGTTGAAGAGAAATTGTTGTCTGTCATGTTGACCCTTTATTATTATTTTTCCGTAACTTAACTTACCATATCACTAGATATACTATTTTTTAAGCAAGATTTAAGGATTATTTACTAGCACTGAAGGCTGAAATTTTTATTAAGGCTATTGTAACCTTTATAAAGTTATATGGTAGAGAAGGTTTGTCAAATTAAGGTAATATTCATAATTAACAAAGTGGTAACCTATAAATAAGTCATGGCTTTTAAAACGGAATTAAATTATGAAAAAGGAAGTGTAGGTAATTGGACTCCCCGATATCTAAAAGCGCGTGTCGTATGCGTGTCGTTTTAAGTGGTTGTCTAGTGGATTCGCGGTCGTTATTTAATGAAAAAACCCAGTAAAAACAAGTGCTTTTACTGGGTTGTATGTGGTGGAGCTGGCGGGATTTGAACCCGCGTCCGAAAAACCTACATCCTCGGTACTACATGCTTAGTCGATTATTTATTTAACCAATTAGACGCCAATCGACAGGCTTCGTCATGGTGAGCTTAATACTATTTCGCGGTTCAGCCTTAAGCGTGCTTCCCTCGCTATTCTGTTTAATGTGACCATCGATCCTCTAAACAACAGAAAAATTTTTGAGGCGATGGCTAGCCTAAGCGGCTAGTGCGAACGTTTCGTCGTTTGCAATTATGGTTTTGCGGCTTTTTACCAGGCCAACCGCCCCTGGGCATGCACCTTGGGTTTCGTGAATCTCGTCGAATCCTGAATCAGCCCCAAGTTTATTTCTTTGCTATATTTTCATTTTCTACAGTTTATTCTTTTATAAAGCTACTTTATCGTATCTCGTAATAAACAAGCGATAAGAAAAAGCAATACTTAGTACGTTTAAACTATGTACTGAGTAGTCACATTATACAGTGCATTTCACGGATGTACAATATTACTCAACCTAGTTTGTATTTACAGTTTGTTTAAGTTTTTATTTTTCATTAGGCGGCTTTTATCAAGATCCCATTCTCTGCTTTTTATATCAGCCCGTTTATCATGATCCTTTTTACCTTTACCCAAGTAAAATTCAAGTTTTACCCAGTTTTTACGCCAATACATAGCGGTAGCAATAAGTGAATAACCTTCACGGTCAACAGCGCCGGCTAATACATCAAGCTCTCTACGGTTAAGTAAAAGTTTTCGGTCACGGTTAGGATCACAGACAACATGCGTAGAGGCTTCTTTTAGTGGGGTAATTTCAGCCCCTAATAAGTAAGCTTCTCTATCTTTGATATGCACGTAACAGTCAGAGATGTTTACTTTACCATTTCTGATACTTTTTATTTCCCAACCTTGCAAGTTCATGCCCGCTTCAAATTTGTCGGTGAGGTTATAATTGTGCCTAGCCTTTTTATTTAAAGCGATAGTATTGCTGTTAGATTTATTTTTTGATTTCTTCTTTGCCATTTTTGATCCCATTGTTAACGGCGTGATTATACCTACAAATACACGATTTTATATACTAAATTAAGCTTTAGTAAAAATTCTTTGTTTATATTCAAGTAATAATGCGCTTGTATGTCTGTTTTGGTATTATGTCTGTAGGTTGCCTTAATATGCAGGAAACTAGCATCTTGAAGTGCTTTGGTTATAAGATCAAGTTTAATAGGGGTTAAAAATAAGAATGCCATCCATAAGTCGAAGTGCACTGGTAATGTACAGTGTTGAGCAAATGTTTTTATTAATCAATGATGTGCTTGCTTATCCTCAATTTTTACCCGATTGTAACAATAGTAAAATTATTGCCGAAGATGATAACTCAGTAACTGCTGCTTTATTGGTTTCAAAAGCGGGGTTAAATAAATGGTTTACAACAAAAAACACCTTAGTCTCTAATAAAAAAGTGACTTTGGAATTAGTTGAGGGGCCATTTAAAAAATTACAAGGCTGTTGGCTTTTAACCGCATTGTCAGACGATGCTTGTAAGGTGAGTTTGGAGTTAGAATATGAATTTTCTAACAAGATGTTTGATTTAGCTTTTGGTAGAGTGTTTACGCATTTAACGAATAATATGGTACAAGCATTTACCCAACGGGCGAAAGATGTTTATGGGGTTAATGCCTAAATGGATAGCATGAATAGTCAAAACGAGAAAATACAAGTAGAAGTAGTCTATGGTCTAGCACATAAACAAAAGTTGTTGTCATTATCGCTTGATGCCGGCACAACGGTTGAACAGGCGATAGAAGAGTCAGGAATAATTTCACTTTTTCCTGAAATAGATTTAACGGTTAATAAAGTGGGTATTTGGAATAAAGCAGCAAAGCTGTCAGCTGTTTTAGAAGATTTAGATCGCGTTGAAATTTACCGCCCACTTATTGCTGACCCTAAAGAAGTAAGAAAGCGTCGAGCAGAAAAAGCGAAGTTAGAAGGGCGAGCAGACAAAACGACTGGTGGGAGAGTGAACCCTCTAGCTAAAAAAGAAGAATAACAGTAGGTAAAACGAGTAAAAAAAGCCCAGTAGTGCAGGGCTTTTGTATTATGTTTCGTATTTTATGTTATGAGTGCAAGTCTGGTTCGCTTTAAGGAAAGCTTTGAAGCAAGCGCAGTGTAAACTATTACTGCGCTCTGGCTAAGTTTAACTATTAAGCGTGAGTAAATCGGCGGCGTAAACCAAATAAAGCCATCACAGATAAAAGGCTAGCAAAGCTGATACTAGCCCCTTGACGGATAACCTTGTTTTCTTCTTCTGCAGTACAAACTTCACCTGTATCAATTGTTGGCTCTAAGCTAACTGCTCTTAAAACATCTTCTTTTAATGGTTCACCAAAGTCATCTAACATAACTTCACCTTTAGCGTTACGACGGTCGACTTTGACAATGGCTGTCGCCGAAATAACCCCGTTGTCATTAATATCACGGGCTTCTAAAATATTATAGGTTAAACGTAAAGCGCAGGGAATGGTTAGGTTAAGGTTAGTAAAAATATCATTATTCATGTCGTAAACAAAGGCGGCGGTTCGGCGGGGGTTACTACTACTTTCGTTGTGTGTTTCTATTTCACCTTCACCGACAATAAGCCCTGTATTATTGATGGCTCTAGCGGTACTGTCTGAACCAGTAAAGTAATCTTTAGGCGTTACCATCTTAATTGCTTCTTTCGGTGCGTTGGTGTCAACATAAAAAAACTTACGTATACCTCTGGTATTAGTCGTATGACCAACAGCAATACCGGCATCATTTATATCATAAGCAATAGAGCCACGACTCTGAGTATGGTCGCCACTAAGGTCGATAACTTCGCCATTTTTATAAGCAACAGCATATTGATAAAATTTTCTTTGGTCTACAGCTGGTGTTACCACCTCATCATAAAAACCATCAGCATAACCTACTGCTACGCCTTCGTTATTAACGGCCAATGCGTAACTTGAATAAGAGCGTTCGTCATCTGGGTGTGGTGTGACTAATAAACCTAGTTGCTCTACCACAGCACTGCCATTAGGGTTTAGTGTTGCCTTAAATGCCATAGAGTCGTAGGGGGAGCTTGTTGAAGATAACTGTATTCTTGCAATACAAGCCTCAAGTGTCATTGTTGCGGGAACAATATCAGGGTCTGCACAGGTGCTGGCTTTATTTTCTTCATCAGATTTATCAGGGTTAGTTCTGCCTTCAATTGCCTCAACATAACTTTGGGCGACTTTATAGCTGCTAAAACCTACAGCAATTCCGGCCTCATTTACATCCATAACGGAAGAAGTGCCACCACCATAGCGAGACTCAAACGGTATGATTGGGTGAATTTGCCCACCTTGATCATACGAGTAAAAACCTCTTACACCGTGCTCCCTAAGCCAAAAGGTATGCTCATTTCCGTCAGCGTCTGTAAAAGTTTCGCTGGGTAAGTAGGGAGCAGTTGCACTACCATAAGAAATACCAGTATCGGTAATGCCACTGAGGATATCAATGGTTGAACGTGTTAATTGATCGCTACCTGCAAAAGTGGTATCCCATACTGTGTAGTCTTGTAGAACCCCATCAACATTGATCATCGCAAGGCTATCACCCACTTTTTGATACGCAATGTCACGACCTTTACCGATAACGCCAGAAGTGTTGCGGTCTTGTAACCAGCGAACAACCCAAGCTAAATCATTTGCGGTAGGGTTACCTGCTTTTAAGGCTTCTGCGTTTTCAATATTCTCTAACGCATACACACTAAAGTGGCCGTAAGCAGCGAAAAGTATAATATTGTTAAAATCAGTGTCAGTGAAGCGATCAAATTGCACTGGGAAATTATAAACACCCGTGCTTGATATGGCTAAATCGCCTATGTTGTTTTGCTTTTGAGCGTAAGTGTACTTGAGTTGGGTTGATTCACTTTTTTCAACTATGTTGTATGTGGCAGCATGTGCGCTAGTTATTAAACTGGCACTTAGGGCACTAGTTATGCTAAAGGCGATAATATTTTTTGCTATTTTGCTCATTCTACTACTTAACTCTTTTGTTTATTGTTGGAATAAATCCCAGACTACAGGTGTTAAAGCTCGTCTAACGCTTGCCATCTTGAATAGGCAGTGTCGAGTTTGGACTCGTTTTCGCTAAGCTGGTTCAATATTTTTTTCGTGAATTGTTCATCTTGGCTAAAGAAGTCACTTTGATTGACTTGTTCTTGTAATTTCTCAATTTCATTTTCCAAGTCATCTATTTTTTTAGGTAATTCTTCTAACTCTTTTGCTTCTTTAAATGAAAGTTTTTTCTTTACCGGTTGTTGGCTTTTTTGTGGTGAAACCTTTGCCGCTTTTTGCTGTGTCTCTTTTTGCTTTTCTGCAGACAAATGGCGTTGGCGTTCTTCTTCTTTTAACGCTAAATAACTGTCAACATCGTCGTAACCACCCACTATTTGATTAATATGCCCTGTGCCGTCAAAGTAAAGACAGGTATTGACACAGTTATTAACAAAATCACGGTCATGGCTCACTAAAATAACGGTTCCTGCATAATTTGCAACAACTTCTTCTAATAATTCTAAGGTTTCAATGTCTAAATCATTGGTTGGCTCATCAAGAATAAGTAGGTTACTTGGACGTAAAAAAAGCCTCGCTAATAATAAACGATTTTTTTCACCGCCAGATAAAGCACGGACAGGGGTACGAGCACGTTTAGGGCTGAATAAGAAATCTTGCAGGTAACCCAGTACATGGCGAGATTTACCATTCACTTCAACTTCTTGTTTCCCTTCACCCACTATTTCTTGCACGGTTTTGTTTACATCTAGAGCTTCGCGGTGCTGGTCAAAATACGCAATTTCTAAATTAACGCCTGAGCGCATTTTACCGCTAGTCGCTGGTAACTTCTCCATAATAAGTTTGATTAAAGTTGACTTACCAGTACCGTTACCACCAATCAATGCCAACCTGTCATTACGGTTTATCAGTAAATTGAGTTTGTTAATAACGACTTTGTCACCAAAAGCTACGGTGACATCTTCTGCTTCAAAAACTAATTTCCCTGAGCGTTCACCTTGAGTAATGTTCATGGCGCTTTGGTTACGTACTTCGCGGCGTGCTTTGCGCTCTAAACGTAGTTTTTCTAAGGCACGAACGCGGCCTTCATTACGGGTACGTCTGGCTTTAATACCTTGGCGGATCCAGACTTCTTCTTCGGCTAACTTTTTGTCAAACAGGGCGTTTTGTTGCTCTTCCACTTGTAAGTCATGCTGCTTTTGTTCGATATATAAATCGTAATCTCCTGGGTAGCTTGTGAGTTTACCCCGGTCTAAATCTAAAATACGGGTAGATAAACCACGGATAAAGGCGCGGTCATGGCTGATAAAAATAATAGTACCAGCAAACTCTTTTAAGAACTTTTCAAGCCATAACACGCTTTCAATATCTAAATGGTTGGTGGGTTCGTCAAGTAATAAAATGTCTGGGTTGGTTACTAGAGCCTTAGCTAGGGCTAACTTGCGTAGCCAACCACCGGATAAATCACAAATTTTAGCGTCAGGGTTTAATGACAATGTGCTCATGGCTTGCTCAATGCGCTGCTCGTCTTGCCATGCGCCTGCTTGTTCTAGTTCTTCTTGTACTTTGGCAAGCTTATTCAGGTTTTTTTCACTTGGATCTTCACCAATGAGGTGAATTAGCCCATGGTAACGACTGAGTAAATCAGCATTTTCACTAACGCCTTGCGCAACATAATCAAAAACACTGACGTCGGATGATTCTGGTGGGTCTTGTTCTAGCATGGCTAATTGCATAGTGCTAGATTTTAATATTTGGCCATCATCAAGGTTCTGTAAACCCATTAACACTTTCATTAGGGTAGACTTGCCTGCGCCATTACGGCCAACCAAACAAATACGTTCGCCTGTTTGCACGCTTAAGTCAGCTTTGTCTAAAATTTTGTCTTCACCAAACGCGAGATCGCCATTGGCTATTCTTAATAGTTCCATTAGTTTTTTAACTCTTTATCATTAGTTATTAATAGCTTAGTATAAATTACTTACTATTAATCTGTTATTTATCAATCGACTAGTTGGGTCAGCTGTGCGAGAGTAAATGGCCAAAATAGTTTTTGGCTCTGTACTGTACCCTTAGTACCTTGGGTGTTTAGTTTTTCAAACACCGGAATATGCATGCCATAGAGTTCTACTAAGGTTTTACTTTCATGAGCGACAGTTTCTTGGTCAACAATATCAATTTGCTTTAGTTGTGCGCTAGGTATCACTAATAAACATAGGGCTAAAGCTTCCTCACATAAATGGCAACCTTCGCTGCCATATAAAATATAGTTTGTCATTGTTCACTCTTGTGCATTATGGGCTTATTATTGCGTTATGCTTTACGGGTAATAGACCAGCTATTATGAATATGCTTATTACGTGAGAAATCCTGGTCTCGGGTAAGATCTGACATATTCTTGGCTTGTAATCCTAGCGCGGCTAAGCCGTCAAAATCCATTTTGAAGTTGCGCTTATTATTGGTAAAAAATATCTCTCCACCCCGGTTAAGTGATTTTAGGGCATCGCCCAGTAGTGCAATATGGTCTCGTTGCACGTCGAAGCTGTCTTCCATTCGTTTTGAATTTGAAAATGTTGGGGGGTCAATAAAGATTAAATCATATTTATCGGTATTCTTTTTTAACCAATCTAAGCAATCCGCTTGTATAAATTGATATTTATGGCTGCTAAGTTTGTTTAACGCAAAGTTATCTTGTGCCCAATTAAGGTAGGTATTTGACATATCTACCGTAGTGATTGAGCGAGCGCCATGTAAAGCCGCCTGTAATGATACCGAACCCGTATAAGCGAATAAATTTAATAACGTTTTGTCTTTTGCCTTTTTAGCAACAATTTGTCGTGTTTTTCTGTGATCTAAAAATAAACCGGTGTCAAGGTAGTCCCACAGGTTAATTTTGAATAAAGCACCATGTTCATTTAGGATAATAGACTGTTTAGACTTATCAACACGTTGGTATTGATCTTTGCCTTTTTGTTTTGCTCGGGTTTTTAGCACTACTTTATCGGTAGGGACTTCGAGCACCTTGGGCGCCCAATAAATCACTTCTTGTAAGCGTTTTTTCGCTTTGTCGCTGTTAATTGTTTTTGGCGCAGCATACTCTTGTATAACTAAGTAATCACCATAAATATCGACGGCAACATTATATTCAGGTATGTCGGCATCATAAAGGCGGTAACAGTCAATTTGGTTGGATTTAAGCCAGCCTTTTAATCCTTTACGATTTTTCTTTAAGCGGTTAGCAAAAGCACTGTCTTGTTCAGCAAAAGATGACTGCGGATTAACGGCATCCTTTGCTAATTGCTTATCGTCAACATTATACAGAGCTAGTTGACAATCTAACGGACCATTTTTAAATTTATAACGCTTAAAACTTGATAATTTAAGCATGGCAAGTAGCTCAATATTGGCCGTTAAAATAGCAACGTGCCAATGAATAAATTGGCTTTTCAGTTTTTGACCAAATAAAACAAAGTTTTCTACTAACTCGGGTAACTCACCAATACGTTCGCCATACGGTGGGTTAAATAAAATAGTGCCTGCTTTGCTGGAAGATGAACCACCATAAACGTTATTCATGTCATTGGTATTTTGACACTTAAACTCAATAAAGCGCTGCAGTTTTGCATTGCGGGCATTTTGCTGCGCGGTATGAATAACGCGCGGGTCAATGTCAATACCAAAAACCTTTAAGCTACGGGTGCTGGCTTGTTCTAAAGCAGTGTTAGAGCATTCAATAGCTTGGCTTAGTTGTTGTTGCCAAGTATGATCTTCATGTTTTAGCCAGTTTTCAAAACCCCAAGAAACGCGCTGTATACCTGGAGCTTGTTTGGTTGCCATGGCAATAGCTTCAATTAAGATGGTGCCTGAGCCGCACATAGGGTCAACGAGTGGTTTGCTGGTGTCGTCTAACCAATTAGATCGGATAATTAATGCCGCGGCTAAATTTTCTTTTAAGGGAGCAGCACCTGTATGTTCACGGTAACCGCGCTGGAATAATCCGCGACCAGAGAAGTCTAAGTAAATACTAACATGGTCTTTAAGTAACCGTGCTTGAAAGCTAATTTGAGGTGATTTTTTATCAACATCAGGGCGCTCAAAGCCTTGGTCTCTAAATTGATCAACAATCGCATCTTTAATGGTTAAACCACCAAATTGGCTGTTTCTGATTTCTTCACTGTAGCCAACAAAGTCAATAGCGAAGCTAGTGTTGCTATTAAAGTGCTCTAACCAATTAACCGTACTTGCCGCTTTAAATAGCTCATCTTTGTTTTTTGCTTCACCTTCACCAATTTTTAGCATGATGCGTGTTGCTAAACGCGTCCATAAAGCGATTTTATAACCAAGCGCTAACGGTGCAGAAAAATAGACGCCTTCTGGCTTTTGTATAACGTGTTCAGCCCCTAGGTTTTTGACTTCATCGGCGAGTAATACTTCAATACCAGGAGAGGTTAAGGCTAAAAATTGTTGCATGGGGACGGTCATGGTGTGGTTCCAAAAAATACAATGGCGAGATTATAGCGAAAGTACACCCACACATAAACAAAAGTTAAGCTTATGTGTTAAAATAGCGCATATTTAGGGCATAATGAGTAACTATTAACCTGACGGTGAGTTTTTTAATAAAAAGCACTTGCTTTATTGGCGCGCTATCCTTAATATACGCCTCGAATTCAGGGGGAACACCCTTGGTACTTCTTACAAGCTGAAGTAAAACTATTGTGGCTTACCTATGCACTTAGGTCATTCGGACGCGGGATGGAGCAGCCTGGTAGCTCGTCGGGCTCATAACCCGAAGGTCGTCAGTTCAAATCTGGCTCCCGCAACCAATACAAGTCGCCATAAAGGTCGTAGGTTCACTCTTCACAAGATAAGTGCTGCCAAAACCAATTCTTTCAATATGAATTAAAACTGTTGAGGCTTTCTTCTTAATTTCTTAAGAAGTTCATTCGGACGCGGGATGGAGCAGCCTGGTAGCTCGTCGGGCTCATAACCCGAAGGTCGTCAGTTCAAATCTGGCTCCCGCAACCAATACAAGTCGCCATAAAGGTCGTAGGTTCACTCTTCACAAG
>NZ_JBWDLI010000003.1:243039-243515 GCF_056238625.1 Colwellia sp. F1 | reverse complement strand
TGCCAAAACCAATTCTTTCAATATGAATTAAAACTGTTGAGGCTTTCTTCTTAATTTCTTAAGAAGTTCATTCGGACGCGGGATGGAGCAGCCTGGTAGCTCGTCGGGCTCATAACCCGAAGGTCGTAGGTTCAAATCCTGCTCCCGCAACCAACTTTTCTCAAGCATAAAGATAAAGGTCGTAGGTTCACTCTTCACAAGATAAGTGATCCCGAAACCAACTTTTCTCAAGCATAAAGATAAAGGTCGTAGGTTCACTCTTCACAAGATAAGTGCTCCCGAAACCAACTTTTCTCAAGCATAAAGATAAAGGTCGTAGGTTCACTCTTCACAAGATAAGTGCTCCCGAAACCAACTTTTCTCAAACATAAAGATAAAGGTCGTAGGTTCACTCTTCACAAGATAAGTGCTCCCGCAACCAACTTTTCTCAAGCATAAAGATAAAGGTCGTAGGTTCACTCTTCACAAGATAAGTG
>NZ_JBWDLI010000003.1:63338-242939 GCF_056238625.1 Colwellia sp. F1 | reverse complement strand
AGGTCGTAGGTTCACTCTTCACAAGATAAGTGCTCCCGCAACCAACTTTTCTCAAGCATAAAGATAAAGGTCGTAGGTTCACTCTTCACAAGATAAGTGCTCCCGCAACCAACTTTTCTCAAGCATACAGATAAAGGTCGTAGCTTCACTCTTCACAAGATAAGTGCTCCCGCAACCAACTTTTCTCAAGCATAAAGATAAAGGTCGTAGGTTCACTCTTCACAAGATAAGTGCTCCCAAAACCAATCTTTCTAATTATCCTAACTTTCCAAATATACAGGCCAAGCTTGTAGGTTCATTTTTGGCAAGCAGCTTTTTTCAATACGTGCTTAGATCTTTGGTTAACGCCCTAAACATTACCTTTTCAATATTTTTAAAAGGATACTGTTGTCATTAAATGATATCGCTACCAAATTTTGTTAAACTATGAGGGATCAAATACGGTCAATAATAGGAACCTAATAGCAGTGAATGAATCTAAACGAGCGAGAATTAAAGACGTAGCTGAAAGAGCTGGTGTTTCAAGCATGACAGTTTCTCGAGTGCTAAGCCAAGATGCCAAGGTAAGCAGTGCTAAAAAAGCGCTGGTGATGGAGGCCGTTAAGGCGCTTAATTACCGCCCTAATGTTTCCGCTCGTCGGTTAGCCAGTAATAAGTCTTTTTTTATTGGTTTGCTGTATTTCGATTTAGATACTTCTTACGTGAGCAAGTTTCTGTTACGTGGCTTAAAAGTTTGCCGAACAACAGGCCATCACTTGGTGGTTGATGAAATTGACGATGATATAGAAAAGTCGTTAGCTTCAGTGCGTGAATTAATTGATGAAACGCGCGTTGATGGCTTAATTTTATTACCGCATGTGTGCGACGATGCTAAATTACTTGAAGTATTAAAAGAAGCGAATATTACCTTTGTTCGCATTGCGCCTGATACACAACTTAGCTTGTCACCTTATATTTGCATGGATGACTACCAGGCGAGCTTCGAAATGACGGAATTATTAATTAAGAAGGGCCATACTAAAATTGGCCATATTATTGGTAACCCAAACCAAGGCGTTAGCCGGTTACGTTATCAGGGGTATTTAGATGCTCTGCGCTCTAATTCAATTATTACACCACCTGAGTATATAGAGCAGGGATTATTTACTTATGATTCTGGCTTAATTGCCGCTAAAAAACTATTAGCGTTAGACGACAGACCAACAGCCATTGTTGCGGCTAACGATGAAATGGCTGCCGCTGTTTTGGCTGCAGCACATCTTGCGAGAATTTCGGTACCTGATGAGTTATCAATATCAGGGTTTGATGACGGTAATGTTGCTGTAACTGTCTCACCTAACTTAACAACGGTTAGGCAGCCTATTCATCAAATGGCTGAATTAGCGATTGATATTATTGCTTCGGGTAAATTTTCAGATTTATCGACAGCGAATAATCGTGAGTTTAGAAATGTGCTTGATTTTGAAATTATTGAACGAGATTCAACGACGCAAGCGCCAACGAAATAAATCGTTGGACTATTCTACTTGGTATAAAAAGACATCTACCCAGGGTTTTTTGGTTATTAACGTGCTAGTAAAGTTATTGCTTAATTAACGCGCTAACCATTTCTTCTAAAATGGCTTGGTCTTTAGCAAAGTTACGAATACCTTCTGATAACTTCTCAACAGCCATCGCATCTTCATTATGTTGCCAAGCAAAACTAGACTCTGTTAAAGGAATTAATGTTTCACGAGACTGGTTTTTAATTTTTTTGGCATCTAGCTTAGTTTCAAGGCTGCCTTGGGTTTCTTGTAATTGGGTTAATAATGCTGGCGAAATAGTTAATAAATCACAACCGGCTAACGCAATAATTTCAGCGGTGTTTCTAAAGCTTGCGCCCATTACTACTGTGCTGTAACCATAAGATTTGTAGTATTCATAAATACGGGTAACTGATTGCACACCCGGATCATCCGCGCCAATAAAGGTTTTACCTTCTTTGGTTTTTTCTTCCTGCGCTTTATACCAATCTAAAATACGGCCAACAAAAGGAGAAATTAACGTCACCTTAGCTTCTGCACAAGCGATAGCCTGAGCCATACTAAATAGCAGTGTTAAGTTACAAGCAATGCCTTCTTTTTCTAATTGCTCAGCGGCTTTAATACCTTGCCAAGTAGAAGCTAATTTAATTAACACGCGTTCCTTATTAATGCCTGCTGCTTGATAAAGCGCAATTAACTTACGGCCTTTTTCAATGCTCGCATTCGTATCGAAAGAAAGCTTAGCGTCTACTTCAGATGAAATACGCCCTGGTATATGCTTTAATATTTCACAACCAAAGTTAACAATTAGCTGATCACACACGTTGTCAATATCGGTTTGACCATCAACGGTTGATTTCGCAATCGCGTCGTCAATAAGGTGTTTGTATTGTGGTAATTTTGCGGCTTGTAAAATTAGCGAAGGGTTAGTTGTTGCATCAACAGGGTTTAATGCTTTGATCGAGTCTACATCGCCACTGTCGGCTACAACCGTAGTGACTTGTTTCAATTGTTCTAATAAGTTCATGTTACTTAACCTTACTTGCTTTAACTAAAAGTCCTTAATACTTACCAATAAAAAGGACTGCTAATGATTAAAATAAATCACGAGCAATCCTTTTATCTCGCAGTATTACAATCGTCTGCTATTTAAAATTACACGTAACGGTTAACAATGTTTTCTAGTAACTCTTGGCGACCAGACTCTTGTTTAGGGTTAATGTTATTTTCCAGTACTAATTTAGATAAACTGTCCAGGCTTTGACCACCCGACATGATGCTTTGACCTAATTCGCCTTTCCAACCGGCATAACGCGCTTCAACAAAATCAGATAAGGGTGCATCTTCAATAAGCTTAGCGGCATTAAGTAACGCTTTAGCCATAGTGTCCATACCACCAATGTGACCAATGAATAAATCATCACGCTCACATGACTGACGACGAAGTTTAGTATCGAAGTTAAAGCCGCCTGTGTCTAAACCACCATTTTTCAAAATTTCATACATCACTAACGTACATTCAGCTACATCGTTAGGGAATTGGTCTGTATCCCAACCGTTTTGCATGTCGCCACGGTTAGCATCAATGCTACCCATAATGCCTTCAGCACAAGCCACAGCAATTTCATGATGAAAGCTATGGCCCGCAAGTGTTGCATGGTTAGCTTCAATGTTTACATGAACTTCGCCAGCAATGCCGTGCTTGTGTAAAAAGCCAGCAACCGTCGCTGTATCGTAATCGTATTGATGCTTAGTGGGCTCTTGTGGCTTAGGCTCAATTAGTAACTTACCTTTAAAGCCAATTTTATGTTTGTGTTCAATCACCATTTTAAGGAAACGTGCGTATTGCTCGCCTTCTTGTGCAAGGTTAGTGTTTAATAATGTATCGTAACCTTCACGGCCACCCCAAAGTACGTAGTTTTCACCACCTAAACGGTGAGTAACGTCCAATGCGTGTTTAACTTGTGCAGCAGCATAAGCGTAAAGGTCTGGGTTAGGGTTAGTCGCACCACCGGCACAAAAACGTGCATTTGAGAATAAGTTAGCCGTACCCCATAAAAGCTTAATACCAGTACGCTTCATTTCTTTTTCAAAAATACCAACAATGTGATCTACATTGTCGTGGAACTCTTGTAATGTTTCGCCTTCAGGCGCGATATCTGCGTCATGGAAACAAAAGTAAGGTACGCCTAGTTTTTCGAAGAATTCAAATGCGACTTTTGCTTTTTGTTCAGCCAGTTCTAATTGGTTACCTGTTGCTTGGATCCAAGGGCGGTCAAAAGTACCAGCACCAAAGATGTCAGAGCCAGCCCAACAAAAGTTATGCCAGTAACACGCAGCAAAACGTAAATGTTCTTTCATTGTTTTGCCAAGTACTACTTGGTTTTCGTCATAATAATGAAAAGCCAGTGGGTTAGTGCTGTTAGCACCTTCAAATTTAATTTTGCTTACATTGTTAAAAAATTGTTTAGTCATGGGTTGCTCCTAGTCTCAATTTAATTCGTTGGTTTAATTAATATTGCTTAAGTAATTTGCGTCGTTTAACTGTTGTAGATAAATTTTTATATACAAAGGTTTTAGCCAAATTTACGGCTAAAAATGTGCTTTTAAACTTTGATAAAGTTGTTGGTATTTCTTATGCTGTGCTACGTAGTAACCTTGCATTGCACTGTCTGGTTCAATCACAAAATCAACATCACTGGCAAAACACACTTCACTGGCGGCTAATGTAGTTGCGCCAATTTTAGCTAAACGTGCTGCACCAAAGGCAGGGCCAACTTCTGCGCCTTTACGGTAAGTTAATGGACGATTAAGCACACTTGCTAATATTTTTCCCCATAAAGCACTACGCGCGCCGCCACCAATAACAGATACTTGGTCTATTTGGGTACCAGCAGCCATTAAGGCTTCTTGGCCATCAGCAAAAGCAAAGGCAACACCTTCAAGTACGGCTCTGCCCAGTACGGCTGCATCGGTATTATGGTCAAGACCAAAAAATACGCCTTGAGCATTTGGGTTGTTATGTGGGGTACGCTCACCAGAAAGGTAAGGTAAAAACATTACCGATGAAGGCGTTGAAAAATCTAATTTTTCCACTTCATCAAGTAAGCTTTTTTCGTCGCTAAAGCCAGTTAATTTAGTGACCCAAGTCAAACAACTTGCGGCACTTAGCACTACCGACATTTGATGCCAAGTATTTGGAACACAGTGACAAAAGGTATGTACAGCACTGTCTGGGTTTGGGTTATAGATTTTGTTTGCGACAAAATATACGCCTGAGGTACCTAATGATAAAAAGGCTTCATTTGGGTTAATAACACCAATGCCGGCAGCGCCAGCAGCATTGTCACCACCACCCGCGACTACAGGTACTTCATTAACGCCCCATTGTGCAGCAATTTCTTTATTGAGATGACCTGTAATGTCAGAGCCTTCAAACAAGGTTGGCATTTGCTCAATGGTTAAGTCTGTCGCTGCGAGCATTTCTTTAGACCATTGTCTTTTTTCAACATCAAGCCATAAAGTACCGGCACTGTCAGACATGTCTGAAGCGAAATCGCCCGTCATTAAAAAGCGTAAGTAGTCTTTAGGTAATAAAACTTTAGCCACTTTGCTAAAGTTTTCTGGTTCGTTTTCTTGTAACCAAACTAATTTAGGTGCAGTAAAACCAGGCATAGCAATATTGCCTGTAATAGCACGAGTATTAGGCGCACGCGCTTCAAGGGTTTTACATTGTTGCTCGCTGCGTCCATCGTTCCATAAAATAGCAGGGCGGATAATCGCGTTGTTATTATCAAGCAAAGTCGCACCGTGCATTTGACCAGATAAGCCAATCGCAACAACGCAAGATAGTGCATCGCTGTTTTTAGCTTTTAACGTAGCCATCGCTTCATTCGTTGCTTGCCACCAATCACTTGGCTCTTGCTCAGACCATAATGATGCTGGACGGCTAACATTGAGTGAAGCTGATGCTTGATCAACAATTTTATCGTTGTTATCGAGTAAGATAACTTTTACACCTGAAGTGCCTAAATCAATTCCCAAGTACATAAAAACTCTCTGATGAATCTGTCGCTTTGCTTGTTAGCGCTAACATTATCATCGAGGTAATCATTTAGCAACGCTTTAAGCGCGAATTAATTAATGTTTAACGCGCCTGATAAAAAATTTAGCTAATGTTGTAGTGCTATTGTTTTTACTTGTTTTTACTTGTTTTTACTTGTTTTTACTTGTTTTTTGAATTTTCCGCGTGTTTACTAAGATTTTCGCATGATTTAGCTGCCGATCTTTCTAGCGTTAAATACTGTGTTGTATTTAAAATATAGGTATATTGTGATGTTGGCTTTGTTAGCGGTAACAAGTTTTATGGGGTTTTACTTTTTAACGTTAGTGTTATTCGTTTAATGATAACCATAAGCTATAAGCTTAAACCATGCGCCTAAATCAAAGTTGCCAAAATACCCGCAAAGTATTAGCAGCATATTTGTCGTAAAATCTGGTAAACTTGCGCTCTTACTCTTGTTATTTAAATTGATATGAAATTTTCTAGTATTCCACTAATACAGCCATTACCAGACAACCTAAAAACACTTGAATATACACAGGCAACTGATATTCAAATAAAAGCCATACCCCATATTTTAGCGGGTAGCGATGTAATGGCTCGGGCAAAAACGGGGACAGGCAAAACCGCTGCCTTTGCCTTGCCTATTCTTGATAAACTCATCAGAACACCTAACAGGGTGACTACTTTGTCTGCTTTAGTGCTTGCTCCCACAAGGGAATTAGTGCAGCAAATTTATACCAACTTTAATCAATATAGTGCGAATACCAACCTTAAAATGGCTGCTGTTTTTGGTGGTGTAAGTCTTAAGCCGCAGGTAAGTATTCTCAGGGAAGGCGTTGATGTACTCGTTGCTACGCCGGGGCGGTTATTAGATTTATTATTTAATAACCATTTGAGCTTAGCAGATGTGTCTTTTTTAGTGTTTGATGAAGCTGACCGCATATTAGATCTTGGTTTTAAAGCGGAGATTGATCGCATCATGGTGCACGTACCAGAAAATAGACAAACCTTATTATTTTCTGCCACCTTTGACGATTCACTGATGAAGTTCAGCAAACGCTTATTAACAGAACCGCAAGTCATTACTATTGATGAGCATACAGCCGTCGCTGATCGTGTTGAGCAGTTGGTCTATACCGTAGATGCCGACAGAAAGCGCGAATTGCTTTCGTATATTATTGGTGCTAAAAATTGGCGACAAGTGCTTATTTTTACTCGCACCAAACAAACCGCAGATGAACTGGCCAAAGAGCTGTGCAAAGACGGCATTAAGGCTCAGTCACTGCATGGTGATAAATCACAAGGAGCGCGAGATAAAGCATTATTAGAGTTTAAAGCAGGAAAAACGCGGGCGCTGGTCGCTACCGATGTTGCTGCACGTGGTATTGACATAGTTGACTTGGCTTATGTTGTTAATTATGAATTGCCTTACGTTGCAGAAGATTATGTGCACCGTATTGGCCGTACGGGTAGGGCAGGTAAGGGTGGCTTAGCGCTTTCGTTAATGTCGCCCAGTGAAGAGTGGTTATTAACCGCGATTGAAAAAATTATTGATGAGCGGTTATTACAACAATGGTTACCGGGTTATGAGCCAGATTTAACTAAAATCAGTACACCTAAAAGAGCAGACAGCAAGAAAACTGCGAGAAATAAAGCGCTAAAAGGCCGCACGAGCCAAAAACGTCATCAGGGTAGGCGAAGAAGGTAGCATACCTTAAGGTAAGGATGTGCCTTGACCATGCTCCGTTCTCCTTAAACGAACAGCTTAAGAACGCTGGTTGTAACTCTTTTTATTAATGGCTTTAAATAAAAAAACCTGAGCCAGGCTCAGGTTTTGAAATTATATTTTACCCGGTTATATGTTGTGTTAGGTTTAAACCTTTCTTAAACTCTAAGTTTTTTACTAAAACTTGTATTCAACACCCGCGTAATAAAATGCCCCATTAAAACCAAAAGGTGCAGAGCGGCGAGAGTAAGTGAATACGCCTGGACTATTCACAATAACGTTACCATTATCATCAACAATAGTCCCCGTACGTGAATTACCAATTTCATTCTTATCAGGGTAAACATCAAAGAGATTATTACCACCAATATTAAAGGATATATTGTCGCTCATTTGGTAATTAACGCGTAAATCTGTTAATACTTCAGCGCCATAGGTTTGTTTGCCGCCGTCAGTTACTGTGTATTCACCGTAGCGGTTAAACGCTAAGTTGATAGTGAAATCACCCAATGAATAGAGACCACTTAAGCTGATACGGTCTTGTGGTTGCCATTCTTCAATAATGGATATGTCTTGCGCTGAAAATATTTTATCAGGAGAAATATCACCTAAGCCACTGTCAGCTGGGGCGAACAAATCAACCACGTCAGTTTCAGTAAAGTTAGCAGCGAAGGTTAAATTTAAATCACCCCCTAACATTTCACCATTCCATGTGGCGATAATGTCGATGCCAGAAGTTTCAGTGTCAGCACCGTTTAAGAAAAACTGACCGCCACCAGCGCCAGCTGCAACTAATGCAGAGTCTAATGCAGAAGATAAGCCTTGCCCCAAAGAATTACTCAATACAATACGGTCGTCAATGTTAATGGAATACCAATCTATGGTTAAATTAATGCTATCCGCAAGTTGAATAACCGTACCTAGGCTTAAGTTTGTTGATTCTTCTTCTTTTAAGTCAGGAATACCAATAGCCTGCGCTAATGCTGAATCATTTCTAAAAGTTCCTACTTGTACAGCAATTTGATCGCCAGTTGGGTCATCGGGGTTGGTTTTAAACTGTGTACTTATATTATTAAAATATAATTGCTGCATTGACGGCGCACGAAACCCTGTACTCATTGCGCCACGAATAGCAACATCTTCAGTTAACGACCAATTAGCGGCCAGCTTAAAGTTGGTGCTGTCACCAAAACCGTCATAATCATCGTAACGCACCGCACCACTCACAATAAAGTCTTCGGTCACCTCCATTTCAGCGTCGGCATAAAAAGAGATAACGTTGCGGGTTTCATCTACCGCCGAAATAGGACCTATACCACCAAAACCTTGTATGCCAGCACTTGTATCAGTGGCATATAAACTTTGCCCTAAAACGGTATCGTAGTCTTTATAAGAGTATTCATCGCCAGGGTGTATTTTATAAGTGTCGGTACGAACTTCAGCACCCATTGCTAGTGAAAACAAATCAAAATCTTGCGTGTAATCAAGGTTTAATGTTGATAAAGCAAGCTCTAAACCATAAGCATAAGCTTTTCTTGGCACAGAGTTTCGTATTGCATCGGGTGTAATATCGGCGTAAGAGCCATCGGTATTATATTGTAACGCATTAGCATAAGATGAATTGATTGAATCGCTGGTTGTATAGTCAATGTTATTTTGGCCATATGTATAAGAAAAATCTAAACTTGCGCCATTGTCAAATTCAGTTTGATAACCAAAGTTATACGAAACATCTTTAATATCAGAATTTATTTTGGGTAAAAAACCCATTGGCACAGTGGCATCGCCGTCTAATAATGGTGCGTTACCGCCAGTATTGGCATTATGGCGAAAAAAAGCAGCAGATTGGTTATCGCGTTTTGAATAAGTGATAAAACCATATAATTCCCCATCACCTAGTTCATAACCGGTATTAACTGTTAAACCAAACTGATTTGAGTCGGCATCACCAATTCTAAAAGTATTGCGTGTCGCCGTTGCTTCACGTGGATCACCCAATAGCATATTGCCATCGGCCAATTCAGTACAACCCGAAAATTGACAAGAGCCATGTAAACCAGCTCTGTTAGTATAGCCACGGTCACGAAAATTTAATGTTGTGTTTAAATAGCCCTTATCGCCTAAAGCAAAGCCTTTAGAAACATCGACATTGGTAGTTTCACCATCACCTTCTGAATATTCGCCATAAGATACTGCAACCTTACCACCATCACTTGCATCATTTAACACGATGTTTATCACACCAGCAATTGCATCAGAGCCGTATTGAGCGGCTGCACCGTCACGTAAAACTTCGATGCGCTTAATTGATGAAGCAGGTATGGCGTTCATGTCGGTACCCGCAGTGCCGCGACCTACAGAAGTATTGATATGTATTAAGCTGGCTTGGTGGCGTCGTTTACCGTTAATAAGTACTAAGGTTTGATCTGGGCCTAAGCCACGTAAAGTAGCAGGGCGAAGCGCATCAGTACCATCACTAATGGCAGAGCTTGAAAAATTAAAAGAAGGGGCAATCGCTTGTAACATTCTCCCAACTTCAGTTTGCCCTGTATTGGCTAGTGCCTCAGCAGACAGAATGTCAACTGGTACGGGTAAGTCATCAGCAGAGCGCCCGGCAACTCGACTACCAATAATAGATATCTTTTCAACACTGCTTTCTTGCAATTGTGCTGGCTCTTGCGCAAGTGCTGTTTGACTTGCAGCGCCTAATATAATGGGTATTAAGGCGGCTTTTACTGTGTTATTTTTCATTGTTGTTATCCCTCTATAGTGTTTATCAACTTGAATACTGAGTTGACCTGAGTTATTAACAACAGCAATTAAGCCAGAGCCTTGTAATAATTTTTTTAGACCTGAACTTACTGAATAATAGCCTTTTAATTTATTTGCTTGGTATTGTTTAGTTAAATCAAACGAAAAAATAATCGTTCGGTTCGCCTTTTGTGCAAATGAGATTAATGCCTGATCAGCTCGCTGTTTGTTAATATCAAAGCGCATTAAGCTATCAGCGGCCGCCTGAAAGGCTAATAAGAGACTTGTTAGGCAAATAACAAACATTACTAGTAACTTTAGGGGCTTAACTGATAGTTGACATTGGCGAAAGCTATTTTGCCAATGACGCAATAGTAATAGACAAGTGGGCAGGAGAAATCCTCTATCGTTTCTTATTATATTTTAACGATTATTTAAGTTTTTATTAACATTAAGCAAGATAAGGATAAACTAAGCTAAATTATCCTAAATAGCCAGTAAAAAAATGGCGCATGTAGGGTGCATAGCACTAGGTGTTTTTATTGAGTTAAGGTAAGTAATATTGTGTTATTCGCGCTTTTAGCATAACTGATATTAAAGTTACTTTTAAGGGAAGCTAGCAAGCCGTCTATATCATTTGCTTTAAAGTAGCCTGAAACTTTGATATTAGCGACGTTTGCATCAGATATTTTAAAGTGTCTGGCAGTGTATCGGCTAACTTCAGTGAGGGCGCTGGCCAGGGGTTCACCATCGAAAATTAGCATGCCTTGTTGCCAGGCTAAATCACGTTGTATTTGGTCTAGTGAAACTTTTTTAACCGGCCCAGCAGACTGTTTTGTTATAACGGTTTTCTCGCCCGAAGTCACTATAATACCAGGTAGCACAGTTTTACTTGTCGTGTTCTGGCTATTTAATAAAGTCTGCTTAATCACGGCTAGCGTTTCACTCGCTTTAGTAATTAAAACACTGCCCTCGGTTACCATTAGCTCAATATTATTAGCATGACTTCTTTTAACATTAAAAATAGTCCCTAATGCCGTGAAAGATTTTTGCCCAGAGGTAACGGTAAAAGGACGCGATAGCTCTTTAGCAATATCAAATTTTGCTTCACCCTGTATTAACGTTAGCTGACGATGCGACGGTGTATAAGTCACGTTAACAATACTGTTGGTGTTTAATTGGATATGAGAACCATCAGCTAGTGTAAAATTATTTTGTTCTCCAATGTCGGTTGTTAATGTTATATTTTGCGTTAAAGACTGCTCATTTAACGAAGGAATAAAGGGTAAGAAAGCACGATCCATTAAGGCATTAGTCGTCAGTAAAGCAATAATGGCCATACTTGCTGCTAATGCCAAAGGGTAGAGTTTTTTTTGTGAATTTTTTGCTTTGTCTAACGGAAATAAATTGCTTAACTCATTAAGGACACACAGATCGTCCCAAAATGAGGCCATTTCTATTAAGGTATTATAATGGGTAATGCTTTGATCACACCAAGCAATTAACGCTTGCTGCTCTGGTAAGGTAAGGCCGCGATCAATACGGCTGATCCACAGGCTGGCTTGCGCTTGAATATTTGTTTTCGTATGAAATTGCCTTACATTACTCATAGTCTACTCGTTTACTTTTTTATGCTTTCTCGTGGTGCTAGCAGGCGTTTTCGCTATTTCGGTTTGACCCTCTTGCGCACGTATTTGTTCCATATATTGTAAACTTTTTAATAAACCTTGCGCGACATGCTTTTCCACGGTGCTTTCGCTCAATTGTAGGTATTGTGCTATTTCTTTTTGGCTAAGGCCGTACACTTTTTTTAGAATAAAACATTTACGTACAGTGCCAGACAATTGCTCTGTCGCCCGACAAAACGCTAAAAAACGCTCTTTAGACTGATAGTCGTCTTCAAGGTGGTTGCTATTTAATTCGACAGGTAACTCAACAAAATCCTCTATTGAGTCATTAAATTTGTTATCCCATTTGGCGTTATGGTTGTAAGCGATATTTTTTGCTGTTTTAAGCATATAACTACGCACATATTTAATTTCTTTTGTTAAGTTAGCTTCGTAACTGCGTACAAAAGTTTCTTGCACAATATCGTCTATGTCGTCAGGTTTTACAAGGTGGCTAATAAACCCCTTTATCGTCTGTCGATAATTGATAAAGGTATCGATTAGTTTATTATAATTATTTCGGCTCATCATCATCACTAGCAATAAAAGTTATTACGTCGTTGTAAAATACTTACTTAAGTATTTTAATGTACTTAGTTTAGTGTACTGAGTAATGAGCGATTAGCTAGTTAAAATGTTGAAATTTTTAATTGCGCTTAAGCCTTAAGCCTCAGCGCTTAGAAATTTAACGTTAAGTTTTAGGCTTACTTTTTTTAGCTTTTTTCTTCGATTGTTTTTTAGCTTTGGCTTTTTTTTGTGCGCTAGTGAGTTTTACTTTGGCTTTTTTATTTGCGACTTTAGCCTCTTTGTTTTTAGGGCGAAGCTCGTCAATCACTCTTCGTGGTAAACGTTCGTCTTGGTAGCGCTCAATTTTTCCAATAACGGCCATATCGTGCGCTTCAACTAATGAAATAGCGGTTCCTTTTGCGCCAGCACGACCGGTGCGGCCAATTCTGTGTATGTAAATGTCGACTTTGCGTGGCATATCAAAATTGATAACATGCGTAATGTCGTCAATGTCTAACCCACGTGCAGCAACGTCTGTGGCTACTAATACCTTTACTTCACCTTGTTTAAAACGCTCAATGGCTTGATTACGTTTATCTTGTAGCATTTTACCCTCAAGCCAAACACAGGGTAATTCTTGCGCATACAACTTGCCAGATAAATACTGCACAGTTTCACGCTTGTTAGCAAAAACTACCGCTCGGTCTACCTCTGCTTGTTTTAAGGTATGTACTAATAAATCGAGTTTATGTGTTGCACTGTCAGCTAGATGTAACCACTGGTGTATTTTTGCTTTTTCTTTACGTGAGGGCGCTGATTCTAAAAACTCAGGCTCAGTTAATACTTCCTTGGCAAACCGGGTAACACCACCACTTTCGAGTGTGGCTGAAAAAAGCATGGTTTGTTTACGCCAGCGAGCTTCGCCGACGATGCGGTTAATTGTTTCGCTAAAGCCCATGTCTAACATGCGATCAGCTTCATCAAGCACTAATATTTCTATGTCGCGGGCATCAAATTGCTCATTTTCTATGTACTCTAATAAGCGCCCCGGTGTCGCAACCAAAATATCAGTTGTACTGTTTAAAATATCATGATGACTACCATAATTA
Source organism: Colwellia sp. F1 (assembly GCF_056238625.1). Lineage (NCBI taxonomy): Bacteria > Pseudomonadati > Pseudomonadota > Gammaproteobacteria > Alteromonadales > Colwelliaceae > Colwellia > Colwellia sp. F1. The sequence continues at coordinate 229,590 of NZ_JBWDLI010000003.1, read as the reverse complement.
ACGCCACCGGTGATCACCCCTGTTTTAATTTTCGTTAGCTTAGTGAGGTTTTCACAATCATCACCAATTTGAATGGCTAATTCACGGGTTGGGGTTAAAATTAATACTCGAGGAAAGCCCGGTTTAGTGCGGGGGTAGTCAAGTAAGTGTTGGGCGATAGGTAACAAAAATGCCGCCGTTTTGCCTGTACCTGTTGGCGCAGAAGCAAGTATGTCTTTACCTGTCATGGCATTGGGAATCACCAACGCTTGAATTGATGTGGGTTTTTTATAACCAAGCGCTTTAACATTGGCTAATAATTCAGAGTCGAGATCAAATTGCTCAAACATATATGATTGTCACTAATTTTGTAGATTAATATTACTATGGCGCTAGTATAGTGGTTTTCGGCTTGACTGTAACTAACTTATCTTATTATGCTAACGCTTAGCTTTGGCTATATTCTTCTAATATCTGTTCACACCACTGGTTAATTCTATCTTCACTAAGCTGATATTGGTTGTCTTCATCAAGCGCTAAGCCGACAAAATGCTGTGTGTCGTCAGTGAGCGCCTTTGAGGCAGCAAATTCATACCCTTTATTAGGCCAATAGCCAATAAGTTGCGCGCCTTGGCTAATTACTTGTTCATGCAACATACCCAGTGCATCTTGAAACCACTCGGTATAACCTATTTGGTCGCCCATCCCATATAAAGCGACTGTTTTACCAGTAAGATCAAGGTCGTTAATATCAAGCCAAATAGACTCCCAGTCTTCTTGAATTTCACCATAATCCCAAGTGGAAATTCCTAAAATGATAAAGTCGTAATCAAGGCAGTTAAGTAAAGGCGTATCTTTTATATTATGCAGCACCACAAGTTCATCGCCTATGGTTTCTTGAATTTTCTCGGCTGCTATTTCGGTATAGCAAGTCGTAGAGCCATAGAATAAGCCAATTTTCATATTGAGTTTGCCTAAAGTGTAAGAATAGATGTGAATTGCCATGATCTTAACAAAAGCATTTAGTACAATTCAATTTATTGTTTGCAAACTTGTGCTATCGGCTGTAATTTCATTGGCAGTAAAGCGGTCTAGCTTGTTATATAATACTAAATGTAACGTACAACCCTCATTTGGTATGATTTTTTACTCAAAGAGAATAATTTAGGAAAATAAAGTATGTTTAAAAAGTTATTGGTTATTGGTGGTGTCGCAATTGTTGCTGCTAGTGTGTTTTTTTCAATAAATCAACCCGCAGTGGCAAACAACCCTGCAACCTCAAATGCCGCTTCTAAGTCAGTAGCTCAAAAACTAAATGTTGATTATCTCAAAGAAAAAATTCAGGCAAAAGTGGGCTTAGTGGTCGACAAAGTAGAAGAAACACCAGTGCCAGGTATTGCCTTACTTGTGACTAATCAAGGGCTATTTTATGCCAGTTATGATGGTGACTATCTTATTCAAGGTAAAGTGTATAGCTTAGTTGATAAAGTGACTGATTTGGCAGAAGCGAGCTTAGCAAAAGTACGTTTGGAAGGCGCAGCAAACTTTAAAGACGATATGATCACGTTTAAAGCAAAAAATGAGAAATATGTTGTCACCGCATTTACTGATATTACGTGTGGTTATTGTCGTAAAATGCACAAACAAATGGATGAATACAATGAGCTTGGCATTACCTTTCGTTATCTAGCATTCCCACGTGGTGGTGTTAAAGACCAAGTGGGTAATTATACGCAGGGCTTTAAAGATTTGCGTTCAGTATGGTGTAATGAAAACCCCGAAGAGGCAATGACCAAGGCAAAAAATAGTCAAAATGTTGCTTACCGTGTTTGTGACAAGCCGATTGAAGCACAATTAAATTTTGGCCGTCAAATTGGTGTTAATGGTACCCCAGCACTTATTTTATCAAATGGCATGTTAATACCAGGTTACCAAGAGCCAAAACAGTTAGAGCGACTGTTAAAAAGTATTTAATTTGTCGTATTGGCTAAAGAGTTGTCTGTATGAAAAAAATCATCCGCCGTGAGCATGCCAATGATGAGCACTTACCTGATACTTTACCGCCCATTATTAAACAAATTTATGCTTGTCGCGGAGTTGAGTCTGCGCAGCAACTTGATTTAAAGGTTGCTAACTTACAAGGAATAAATGTTGAACAAGGGAATGGCCAAGCATTAAAAGGCTTAGATGCTGCCAGCGCTTTATTATATCAAGCGCTGCTTAGTAAAACCCCAATTGTTATAGTGGGCGACTTTGATGCCGATGGCGCAACCAGTACCGCCTTAATGATGGTTGCCCTGTCGTTAATGGGCAGTACTCATCATTCGTTTTTAGTGCCTAACCGCTTTGAATATGGTTACGGTTTAACACCGGAAATTGTAGATATTGCCGCCAGTCAAGGGGCAAAAATGCTTATCACGGTTGATAACGGCATCAGCTGTGTTGCTGGTGTTAATCGTGCGAAGGCCTTAGGTTTAAAAGTAATTGTGACCGACCATCATTTACCTGGGCATGAGTTACCCAACGCAGATGCTATTGTAAACCCAAACCAAGTGGGCTGCTTATTTCCCAGTAAATCACTTGCTGGTGTTGGCGTGGCTTTTTATGTCATGTTAGCACTGCGCAGTTATCTTAGAGAAAAAGGCTACTTTGTCAGCCAACAAATTGATGAGCCTAACATTGCCCAATTACTCGATTTAGTTGCGCTAGGGACGGTTGCTGATGTAGTTTCCCTTGATAGTAATAACCGCATTTTAGTTGAGCAAGGGTTAAAGCGTATTCGCGCAGGGCAAACGCGTCCGGGCATTCAAGCTTTAATTGAAGTAGCAAATAAAAACCAACAATCATTAGTTGCCTCAGACTTTGGCTTTGCACTGGGGCCAAGAATAAATGCCGCTGGACGTTTAGATGATATGTCTTATGGTATTAACTGTTTACTCGCGCCAGACTTAATGAGTGCAAGGGCAATGGCTGCTGAGTTAGATGCTTTAAATAAAGCACGTAGAGAAATTGAGCAGGGCATGCAACTAGAAGCTGAGCGTATATTTACTTCATTAAACTTTGCAGAGCATAACTTACCTAGTGCCATTGCCCTTTATCAAGAAGACTGGCACCAAGGCGTTATTGGCATTGTTGCTGGCCGTTTAAAAGAAAAGTATCACCGGCCATGTATTGTTTTTGCTAAAGGCAAAGAAACCGAGCAAACCACTACTGAGCAACAAGAAATAAAAGGCTCAGCACGCTCTATTCCCGGTTTACATATTCGTGATTTATTAGAGCATATCGACAGCCAAAATCCGGGCCTTATTTTAAAGTTTGGAGGCCATGCGATGGCAGCCGGGTTATCGATTTATCAGCATAACTTTGCTAAGTTTCAGCAGGTGTTTAACACCTTGGCAAAGCAATGGCTTAAGGCGGAAGACTTAGAACGCATTATTTTATCTGATGGTGAATTAAGCACTAAAGACTTAACGTTAGCCTTTGCAGAGCAATTAAGAGCAGCAGGTCCTTGGGGGCAAAACTTTCCAGAGCCCTTGTTCGACGGTGTGTTTTCTTTAGTGCAGCAACGTATTGTTGGCGAAAAACACCTTAAATTAGTGGTAGAAAAGGAAGGAGAAGTGTTTGACGGTATCGCCTTTAATGTTGACATTAAAGCTTGGCCAAACCCGCAAGCAAAACAAGTGCATTTAGCCTATAAACTCGACGTTAATGAATTTCGTGGTAAGCGAACCGTCCAGTTAATGGTTGAAAACATCATGCTAACAACAGATTGTTAACTCAATTAAAGTCTTAAAACAGCACCTTTTAGTCGTTTATTTACGCATCTTTTTACGCTACAATGCGCCACTATTTTTTACTGTTTAGGCCGTTAAAATAAGCAATACCAAGCTTATCGTATGGCGTGAAGGACCGGTTCAAAAAACTTATGTTTGAAGTTAATCCGATAATCAATAAATTAAAAGAAATCCGCGAACGAGCAGACTTGCTTCGGGGGTACCTTTGACTATGACGTTAAAGCAGAGCGTTTAGTTGAAGTTACACGAGAATTAGAATTGCCCGATATTTGGAATGAGCCTGAACGTGCGCAAGCACTGGGTAAAGAGCGCAGTTCATTGGAAGCAGTGGTGAATACTATTGTGGAGCTTGAAACCGGCTGTGACGATATTGAAGAGTTAGTCGCGCTTGCGCTAGAAGAAGAAGATCAAGAAACCTTTGATGATGCGCAAACTGAAGTAGATGTATTAGATGCGATTTTAGCCAAGCTAGAATTTCGTCGTATGTTTAGTGGCGAACAAGATGCTAACAATTGTTATTTGGATATTCAATCGGGCTCAGGCGGTACTGAAGCACAAGACTGGGCTGAAATGCTAATGCGTATGTACTTGCGCTGGGGCGAAGCGCACGGTTTTAAAACTGAAATCGTTGAAGTTACCGGTGGTGATGTCGCCGGCATTAAAGGCTGTACCATAAAGTACAGCGGTGAATATGCGTATGGCTGGCTTCGTACTGAAACTGGCGTACACCGTTTGGTAAGAAAATCGCCATTTGACTCGAGTGGCCGTCGTCATACTTCATTTGCCTCAGCCTTTATTTACCCTGAAATAGGTGACAACATTGAAATTGATATTAACCCAGCAGATTTACGAGTAGACACTTACCGTGCATCTGGTGCCGGTGGTCAACATGTAAATAAAACTGACTCTGCCATTCGCTTAACGCATATTCCAACAGGCGCTGTAGTACAATGTCAAAGTGATCGCTCGCAACATAAAAACCGTGCTAGTGCAATGAAGCTATTAAAAGCTAAGTTATTTGAGCTAGAGCTGCAAAAGCAAAATGAAGACAAGCAAGTGCTTGAAGACGGAAAGTCTGATATTGGGTGGGGCAGTCAAATTCGCTCTTATGTATTAGATGACAGCCGCATTAAAGATTTAAGAACTGGTATTGAAAACAGAAATACGCAGGCCGTTCTAGATGGTGATTTAGACAAATTTTTAGAGGCCAGCTTAAAATCTGGCCTGTAACGACGATTTTAACTTAATATTTAATTTAAAATCAAAGATTAATTTACATACACGTAATGAGAAACATAATGACTGACAATGCAAAAGATAGCCAAACGTTAGCCCAAGACGAAAACAAACTGATTGCTGAACGTCGTATAAAGCTAGAAAAAACCCGCTCAAATTGTAGCGCTAATGGCTTTCCTAATGATTTTAACCGTGAACATTTCGCGGCTGACATTCAAGCAGAGCATGGCGAAAAAACTAAAGAAGCGTTAGCAGAATTACAGGTAACTTATGCTATTGCAGGTCGAGTTATGGCTAAGCGCGGCCCATTTTTAGTACTGCAAGACATGTCGGGGCGCATTCAAGCTTACGCTGATAAAACAGTACAAAAAGAGATCAGAGAAAAAACTGGGAGCCTAGATATAGGTGATATTGTTGGCGTACGTGGCGTGTTAAATAAGTCAGGCAAGGGGGATCTATACGTAAATATGGATCACTACCAATTATTGACAAAATCGTTACGTCCGTTACCTGAAAAGTTTCATGGTTTATCTGATCAAGAAATGAAATACCGTCAACGTTATGTTGACTTGATCATCAATGAAGATACGCGCAATACCTTTAAATTGCGCACCAAAATTGTTGAAGGCATTCGCAGCTTCTTAGTTGCGCGTGATTTCATGGAAGTTGAAACGCCAATGTTACAAGTTATCCCTGGTGGTGCAACGGCTAAACCTTTTCAAACGCATCATAATGCCCTTGATATCGACATGTACTTAAGGATAGCGCCAGAGCTTTACTTAAAACGTTTAGTGGTTGGCGGTTTTGAGCGTGTTTTTGAAATTAATCGTAACTTTCGTAATGAAGGCTTATCAACGCGTCATAATCCAGAATTCACCATGATTGAATTCTACCAAGCCTATGCTGACTATAATGACTTAATGAACTTAACAGAAGAGATGTTACGTTCGGTTGCGCAAAGCGTACTTGGCACTACCATGGTGCGTAATACCGTTAAAAATGCAGACGGTGAAGTGGTTGAAGAAAAATTCTACGACTTTGGACAACCATTCCAACGTTTATCTATGGTTGATGCGATCATTAAGTATAGTGAAGAAAAGCATCAAATTAATGAAGCCGCATTACGTGACCCTGAAAATAATTTTGCTGCAATTAAAGCAATGGCAAAAGCGGTTGGTGTGAAAGAGGGAGATGCGGCTAAAGTTTGGGGACCAGGTAAATACATCTGTGAAATTTTTGAAGAAGTGGCTGAACATTTATTAGATCAACCCACTTTTATTACCGAATACCCATGGGAAGTTTCACCATTAGCGCGTCGTAATGACAAAAACCCATTTGTTACTGACCGTTTTGAATTTTTTGTTGCCGGACGTGAATTAGCTAACGGTTTCTCTGAGTTAAATGATGCTGAAGACCAAGCAGCACGCTTTAAAAAACAAGTAGAAGAGAAAGATGCTGGTGACGATGAAGCGATGCATTTTGACGAAGATTATATACGCGCCTTAGAATATGGTTTACCACCAACGGCGGGCGAGGGCATAGGAATTGACCGTTTAGTGATGTTACTGAGCGACTCACCAACCATTAAAGATGTTATTTTGTTCCCGCATATGCGCCCAGAAGTAGAATAAGCTTTTATTTTTACGTTACACATTGTTTACGACTATTAACCTATTCGTATCAGTAGTTATAAAATCAATAACAGCATTAATATTGCACTATGTTAATGCTGTTATTTTTATAACCTAACCGTCAATTTACCACCAACGCTTACCCATATAACGTAATTAGTTTACGCTTTATTATCGTCTCTTGTTGTTGCTCGAGTCACCTTCTCGATACGTTTGCTTACCTCTTTATTACTGCTGCTATCATCAGCTTGGTAAATTTTTACCATGTCACGGCCATTGTGCTTAGTAAAATACAATGCGTGGTCTGCATGGCTCAACATTTTCTCATACTCAGTCACTTCTTTATTGTCAGTTAAACCAATACTGACAGTAATGTTAAGATCCGCAGCGATAGCTGAAAAGTCATAACTTTTAATACTAACTCTGAGTAATTCACAAAAGTCATATGCTTTTTCTACGTCATGGTCAATTAATAGAGTAAACTCCTCGCCGCCCCAGCGTGCAAGCTTGGCTTGGCATGAATAGCTTTCAACGACTCCTTGCAGGATTTCAGCTATCTTTTTAATAACCTGATCACCAACCAGGTGCGAGTGCTCATCGTTTACGTCTTTAAAATGATCTATGTCTAAAATGGCAAGCGAGAGTGTTTTATGTTCAGCGTTAGCTTTGGCAAAATCTTCAATACACCATTCATCAAAAGCGCGACGGTTAAACAAACCCGTTAATTGGTCATGATTAGCCTGATAAGAAAATAACTCGGCTTGTTTTTGTAGTTCAATGGTTTGTTGGGCAATAAGCGCTTGCAGGTTTGCTTGGTTACGCTTAATTGATATTACACGGTAGTGGTATAAGATAAATAGAATAAAACCTATACTGATAGCAATTGCTACTTTAAATAACGTGGTTTGGTAATAAAACGGTGGAATAATAAAGTCGACACTGGCAATGTTTTCTTGCCATTGACCATTCGGGTATTTCGCCCGCATTTGAAAGGTATACTCACCCGGTGGTAAATTAGTAAACTCAGTAAAGGTTTGATTCTTTTTATTTTGCCAATGCTCATCAAAGCCAACTAATTGCGTTTGGTATTCGATATACTTCGACATTAAATACCCTAAACCGGCAAAATGAATAGTAATACGAGACGCGCCTTCGGGTAAGGTCAGAGCAGACACGGTGGGGTAGACTTGCCCGTCGACTTCAATTTGGTCAATAACCACAGGAATGGTTGTTTCAGCCATGCGCATTAACCTTTCATGGTTTATATGGCTAACGCCTTTAGCGGTAGCAACCCAAACACTGCCATCGTTATGAAGAGTGGCGGCAGGCGTAGAACCACCATTAGCTTGCGAACTAAGTAAGCCATAACCATCAGCAAATAATTTATTATCGACCTGGCTACTTTTACCTTGAATGACATTATCAATTTCTGTTCGCGAAATACTAATTATACCGCGGTTGCTGGTTAACCAAAAAGTATTGTTGTTGTCAGCAACCACTTGAAAGATTTTATCAATAGGTAAACCATTTTCTTTAGTTACTGCGCTCATTTTATTCGAGCTGAGGTCAAGATGAATAAGACCTCTGTCGGTTGCCATCCAAAGGGAGTCCCCTTCGGTATAAAAGCCAAAAGCATATTCGGCATCAAATTGATCATTAAGTCGATAATTTTGTATTACTCCCTTATCGTAGGAGGCGATACCATCGCCGGTGCCAATCCAAACGGTACCGTATTTATCTTTGGTTAGGGCCATAATGAAACTTGCTGGTAAGCCACTTTGTTTATTTAGCAGTGTGAGGGTGTTATCAGGCGCTACTTTAACTAAACCAGCGGCGGTTCCTACCCAAAGGTTGTCTACAGCATCAATTAAAATACTTCTTACCTCGTTACTTGGTAAGCCATCTTTTGTGGTCATCAACTGCCTTAGCCCATTTGGCGTTGTGACATATAAACCTTGATTATAGGTGCCAACCAAAACGCGCTTGTCAGGGGTTTGTGCTAAGCTCAGTACGGAAATTTGCTTACCTGCCGCTTCAACTTCAACTGGTGTGATCTTATTATTAAGTATTTTATTAAGCCCTTTACTACTGCCAACCCATAAACTCCCGTCAGAGTGAGATAAGACACTACGAATATAGTTGCCAGACAAACCTTGCTCGGTTGTTAAGGTAATAAAAGGCGCTTCTCTTAAACGAAATAAACCGCTGCTGGTGCCCACCCAAATACTGTCTTCTTGGTCTTGGTAGAGAGAAAGAATTTTATTATTGGGTAAACCATGTTTATCATCTAAATGTTCTAATTTATTATCACTGAGGCGGTATAAGCCATGATTGTCGGTGCCAACCCATATATTATGATTAACATCTTGCAATAAACTGTTGGCGCTTTCGTTAAGCAAATCTGGGTGTAAGGGCTGAAAAAAACCATTCTGTTGTTGATAAACGCCTTGCTGAGTACCAACAATGAGTTTGTTGTCGTGCGTTAACATCAGTGCCTGTACTGGCGCATTAGGTAAACCATACTGTTGGCCAAAGTGGCGAACAAGCGTTTTATTTTTTACTGAAAACAAGCCCTCGTTAGTTGCCACCCATATAGTGCCTTGATTATCTTGCACTACTTTATATGCACGCATATTATTGATAATAACCATGTCTTGCGCTGAGTCTTTTTTGCGGTAAATTAAGCCTTGTCCTTCGAGTGCTAACCATAGGTTGTCATCGCTATCGTAAATTGCGTGGTTGACCATGGTGCTAGCTAAAGGCGCTGGCGTCCACTGGTTTTGATAGCGCTCTGACAAGCCGCCACGGGCGCCAGCAACTAATAATTTCCCCGTTTGGGTTGCTGTTAAACTTTTAATGGCTGCATCAGGAAGGCCTGTTGTAGAACCTCGCGTAAATATTTTAAATTCCCTACCGTTAAAACGTGCTAAACCTTCCCAAGTGCCTATCCAAAGGTAGCCGTCACTAGTTTGTGCTATCGCATTAATGCCATTATGAGGCAGGCCATCATGCGTGTTCCATGTTTGAGAGAAGTATTCTGACAGCGGTAATGTTCTTTGTGTTGCCCTTGATTGGTTCGTGGGCTGCTCAGTAGAAGGCGGATGAACAGCAACAACGGAAAAAGAGAATATAAAAAAAGAAAACAGTAAAAATGCAATAGTTGTGAATAAATACTTCAAAACTGAAAGGCCTTAACAGTGCTTGTGTATAATTTATATTCTAACAATGTTTTGCCAATGTTGGCGACTTATTTAATCAAGTTGGAATAACACTATTTATTTGGCTCACTTTTAAGTAGATTATATAACGAGGGGTGAATTAACGCATAATTAGGGTAAAGTATACTAAACTCGTTACTAAGCCTTGTATAAGCTTTAAAAAACAATAAAATACCACAGTAAATTAAGGTCGCTGGTTAAACTAGTCAAGAGAGTAATAAATGAGAGTTATGAATGGATAAGGTAAGAGGCGGCTTCAGTTCAAGGTTAGGTTTTATTTTGGCCGCGGCAGGCTCTGCTGTTGGGTTAGGTAATATTTGGGGGTTTCCAACACAAACGGCAAGTAATGGTGGTGCAGCCTTTGTATTAGTCTATTTAATTTTAGCTTTTTGCTTAGCTTATCCGGCCTTTATGGCTGAATTACTGATCGGCCGTTATGGCCAAGCCAATGCCGTAACCTCAATGCAAAAAATGTCACGTACTTTATGGCAAAAACGTTTTGCTTTTATTGTCGGTTTTGGTGGCGTTATTTGTGCGGCACTTATATTAAGTTTTTATGGCATTATTGCCGGCTGGATGATCTCGCATTCAATTGAGCCAATCACGTCACTGTTAAATTTAACTAACGCATCAAACTGGCTAATCTCGCAATCTATCACTAGAAACTTAATCTTAACAGGGGTATTTATGTTGCTTACCGTTGCCATTATTCGCCGCGGTGTTGAAAACGGCATTGAAAAATGGTCTAAGCGCTTAATGCCAATGTTAATTGGTTTATTGATCTTATTAATTATTTATGTTTTTACTTTAGAAGGTGCGCAAGCAGGGTTTGACGCTTATTTAAAGCCAGATATTACTAAAATATTTGAACCCGATTTATTGATCAGCGCCCTTGGGCAGGCTTTCTTTTCTTTATCACTGGGCACCAGTGTTATGATCATTTATGGCTCTTATATTGCAAAAAATGAAAATTTAGTGTCGCTAGGTGCACAAGTCACGTTAATTGATGTGTCTATCGCGTTTCTTGCCGGGTTATTGATTATTCCTTCAATGTATGTAGCTCAGTCTCAAGGGGTAGCTATTTATAGTGACGACGGCAGCTTAATATCAGGCCCTAATTTAGTATTTGAAGTACTGCCAACCTTGTTTAATAGCATGGGCGCAATTGGTTTCTTTGTTGCCTTTGGTTTCTTTGTTCTTATGTCTATTGCCGCGTTAACTTCGTCTATTTCAATGTTAGAAGGCCCGGTCTCTTTTGCTGTGGAGCGCCATAATATGGAACGAAAGAAAGCGACGACCTTGGTGGGTTTTGGCATCTTTATATTAAGTACAATAATCGTGCTTAACTTTAATCAACTGTTTGGTTTGGTGATTGCTATTTCAACCGTTTATGGGCAACCATTAATTGCCATGCTTTGTTGTGTTTTTGTTGGCTGGATATGGCAACGAAGTGGTATTTTGGCAGAAATCAAACAAGGTAATAACACCGTTGAACATAGTCTGTTTTGGAAGATTTGGCCTTGGTATACTAAATTTATTTGCCCCAGTGCTATCGCGATTGTTTTTTATCATTCTTTATAAGCGCAATAGTTGTTTAGGCTAGGCCACAGAAATGAACAACGTTTGATAAGACTTTCTGTAACAAATTCGTCACTCACTAACGCTATAACTGTTTGCTTTAGTGTGTTTCAATGCTTGTTTTAGCGATTGATTTAACAAAGAACAACTTTTTTATTAAAATTTATTGTTATGATAAATCAATTTTTTATTCTCACTTTTATTTTTTAACCAGGATGTTATTTTGAAAAACATATTTTTGGCGCGACTAAAACAATGTCTATCAATACCGGTTTTATCTAGCGTAGCCACGGCGGTGCTAGCGAGTACATTATTGTTTTCTTGCACTAATCAAGGAGCTAATCAAGTTCATCGTTCCAACACAACAACACAAGCAAGTTTACCAGCAGGAATTAAACTGGTTGAAACCGTTGTGGCGACAGACGCGCATTTAACGATACCTTTTAAAAAATATAAGTTAGACAATGGTCTCACTGTTATTTTACACCAAGACAATTCAGACCCCTTAGTGCATGTTGATGTTACCTACCATGTGGGCTCGGCAAGGGAGCAGTTAGGTAAATCAGGCTTTGCTCACTTTTTTGAACACATGATGTTTCAAGGCTCAAAAAATGTTGCTGATGAACAACACTTTAAAATTGTCACCCAAAGTGGCGGGGATTTAAACGGTACAACCAATGCAGACAGAACGAACTATTACCAAACAGTGCCGAATAACCAATTAGAAAAAATGCTCTGGCTTGAATCTGATCGCATGGGCTTTTTACTGGAAACAATCACAGCCGAAAAGTTTGAAGTGCAACGCGCCACAGTTAAAAATGAACGGGGGCAAAATGTTGATAACCGTCCCTATGGCCGATTAAGTGAAACAATAAACCAAATGATGTACCCAAGAGAACACCCGTATTCTTGGCCTGTTATTGGTTATTTACCAGACCTTGACCGGGGCAGTGTCACTGACTTAAAAGCATTCTTTAGCCGCTGGTATGGGCCAAACAATGCAGTATTAACCATTGGCGGTGATATTAATGAAGCCCAAACCTTAGCATGGATAAAAAAATACTTTGGTGACTTAAAAGCAGGCCCTCACGTTGATAATATCCCCAAACAGTTAATAACGCTAAGTGATAACCGGTACTATTCATTTAATGACAATGTGTCACTACCGTTACTTTATATTAGTTTTCCAACAGTTTATGGTATGCATGAAGATGAAGCCGCATTAGATGTGTTTTCAAATATAATTGGTAACGGCCCCACCTCGTTACTTTATAAAAACTTAGTGAAGTCGGGTATTGCTGTACAAGCTGGTGCAAGCCATCCTTGTAAAGAGTTGGCCTGTCAAATGAACTTTTATGCCTTACCAAACCCACAACAAGGGCTAGCATTAGCAAAAATTGAACAAGTAATTAACGACACCTTACTTGAATTTGAAGCCCGCGGTGTTAATGACGATGACTTAGTAAAAACAAAAGTAAGCATAGAAACCGAAACAATATATGGCTTACAAAGCGTTTCGGGTAAAGTGTCAACGTTAGCGCATTACCAAACAATTTTAGGTAAGGCTAATTATAGCGAACAACAAGTTGCGCGTTATAATAAGGTAACCAAAGCCGATGTAATGCGAGTTTACCAAACCTATATAAAAAACAAAGGGGCAGCAATATTGTCTATTTACCCCAATGGACAAAAACAATTAATTGCCAAAGCAGACAACTTTACCTTACCTGACATAAATAACCCACCTAAAAGCGCACCAATAGATACGCCTATTATACACAATGTCAGCACCTTTGACCGCTCTATTACGCCTAAATCAGGGCCAAACCCCATCATAGAAGTCCCTAAGTTATGGCGAGACAACTTTAGTAACGGCCTACAAATAATAGCCACTAAAAATAGCGAAACACCTACGGTAAGTTTGCTATTAAGTATAGAAGGTGGCCCCTTACTTGACCCTATAAAAAAAGCAGGTCTTGCAGTGCTTACGGCAAGTTTAATGAATGAAGGAACAACCAATTACCTTAAAGAAGAGTTATCAAATGAACTGGCAAAACTAGGGAGTGATATTAATGTTAGTGCTTCAGGAAGAAACACCACCATTCGGGTGAAATCTTTAGTTAAAAACCTTGACGCCACCTTGCTATTGCTAGCCGACATGATGTTAAACCCTGCTTTTAAAGAAAGTGACTTTAATCGTGTTAAAAACCAATTAATTCAAGCAATAGAACAAGGCAGTAAAGATGCTCGTACCTTAGCTAACAGGGCTTTAAAGCAAGTTACCTATAGCGCGAACAATAGAGTTGGTTTGCCTAATGAGGGAACCATACAAACCGTGTCAGCGATTAGCTTGGCAGATGTTAAAAATTTTTATAAACAGTACTTTTCGCCTAAACATGCTAGTTTGGTGATTGTTGGTGATATCAGCAAACAGGAAATATTACCTAAGTTAGCCTATTTAAAGGCCTGGCAGGGCGCTGACTATTCATTACCCCGTTATGGCGCCTTTCCTTTAGTCACCCCCGACAAACTATATTTTGTTGATTTACCCGGCGCGAGCCAATCAGTGATAAACTATAGCCGTCAAGCAATGCGTTATGATGCAACTGGGCAACACTTTAAAGCGACGTTAATGAATTACCCACTGGGCAGTGCCTTTAATAGCCGAATAAACTTAAATTTACGCGAAGATAAAGGCTATACCTACGGCGCATCGAGCTACTTTTCAGCAGGTAAAACACTTGGCTTATTTACCGCAGGTGCTAGCGTAAAAAAAGAGCACACTTATGATGCGATGATGGAAATAAAACAAGAATTAGATAACTATCAACACCAGGGGTTAACGCTTAGTGAGGTAAATTTTATGCGCCAAGCGATCTCACAAAATGAAGCATTAAGTTATGAAACGCCTAGTAAAAAAAGTGGTTTTTTAAGGCAAATATTGCAATTTAATTTATCAGAAAACTACAGCGAACAACAGAATGAAATAATTAATACCATCACGCTTGAACAATTAAATGCCATTGCAGCAAAAGAATTAAGCCAACCGATGCAATGGATTGTTGTTGGCGACGGTCAAGTTATTCGACCACAATTAGAAAAAATGAATGTAGACATTGTAGAGTTACAGCTGGCAAAGTAAAGTCAGCCCATTACGAATAGTTAATTGAAATTTGAATACGGCTTTTACTTAAAAGCGCAGTTAAAACGACTATTAACTTGAAAACCAATAAAATCACCTTATTTATAACCCATTAAATAAGGTGATTTACCTACCAGCGTTAGGAACTATTTTGACATTATCATTGAACGACTATATTAATGCTTTTAATCAAAACGAAAACTTTAAAACACTTGCCAATAGCGGACGAGGTGTTGAGCGTGAAGCATTAAGAGTACTACCAGAAGGAAAACTATCTGAGCATGGGCATTACACTGAGTTAGGAGCTGCGTTAACACACGGTGAAATAACCACAGACTACTCAGAAACATTGCTCGAATTTATAACGCCAGTGAGTTACTCACCTGAAGAAACCATTGCTCAATTGCAAGACATTCAAAAATTTACTTTTACCAATATTAACGGTGAGTTACTTTGGCCCATGAGCATGCCTTGCTTTGTTGACGACGCAGACAAAGTGCCATTGGCGCAATATGGTAATTCTAACATAGGTAGAATGAAAACCGTTTATCGCCAAGGTTTAAAAAACCGGTATGGCTCTATGATGCAAGTAATTGCCGGCATTCACTTTAATTTTTCTTTTTCACAAGACTTCTGGCAAGTTGTGCAGGGGTTGCAAAACCCTAACAGTAACCAACCGTTAAGTGATTTTATTTCAGAGCAGTATTTTTCTATTATTAGAAACTATAAACGCTATTGTTGGTTAATCCCTTACTTATATGGCTCTTCTCCTGCTATTTGTGACTCATTTTTACAAGGAAAAACATCCTCATTACCCTTTAAAAAGTCGCCTGGTGGTGCCTTGTACTTAGAATATGCCACGTCGTTACGAATGAGCGATTTAGGCTACACCAGTAGTGAGCAGTCTAGTTTAAAAATTTGCTACAACAGCTTACATGAATATGTTGATGGCGTGCAAAATGCCATTGGGTTAAAGTCTGACGATTTTGCCAAAATTGGCGTGAAAGTTGGTGATAAATATCAGCAACTTAATAGCAACATTCTGCAAATTGAAAATGAACTATACGCGCCAATTCGCCCTAAACAAGTGATAAGATCGGGAGAGAAACCTTCGCAGGCTTTACGCGATCGCGGTGTTGAGTATATTGAAATAAGGGCGCTAGACGTTAACCCTTTTGTTGATACAGGTATAAGCTTAGAGCAAATACACTTTTTAGACACTTTTATTACTTATTGCGCGTTTATTGACAACAAAACTCTTGGGCATAACTTACAACAAGAATATGAAAAAAATATGGATGACGTTGTGCTAAGAGGGCGTGATCCAACATTATTGTTGACAGACAAAAATGGCAATGGCGAAGTGGTGTTAAAATCAGTTGCCACGTGGGGAAATGAATTGTTTGACGAAATGACGCATGTTGCCCTGCTGTTAGACAAAGCCTACAACACAAGCCGCTATTCAGAGTCAATAATACGTGAGCGCGCTAAAATTAATGATGCCAGCTTAACGCCATCAGCAAAAATATTGTCTATTATGTTAGAGCAAGGGCAAAATCTATCGCAATACTCGTTAGCACAAGCAGCGAAATACCGTGATGAAACCGTTGCTCGAGACTACCAGTATTATTCTGAGCAATATTTTATTGATGGGGCAGTAAAGTCACACCAAGAGCAAGGCGTTATTGAAGCAAGTGATAGCCTTAGCTTTGACGACTTCCTTGTTGATTACTTTAAAAACTAAAAACTTATGCAACCAAGCTAATGAACAAGCGCGCAGCTTTAATAAGGGGCACGCTTTCCTCCTAGGTTTTCTTGTTTTTACTTTTTCTGTTTAAAAGGCAAAAAAAAAGCACCTATAAAATAGGTGCATAAAAAACATGAAACATTAAGGGATTAACATAACTATTTAGTAAGAGTGCACTTACTAAATAAAGTTCAATTTAATTTCAAATAAATTTTAATACCAGCAAACCCTTATTAAAAAAGCTTTGCTATAGCACAAAAGATCAATCCCCGTTATTTAACAAACAATACTACTGTTAAATGATAAAAAATCTGGCACTATTGCAGCTATTATTTATCAGTGTAAGTATTGTTTTATTTTTATGTCTACCGCTAAACTTAGTTGTCTATCATTAGCAGCTATCTTGTTGTTATCAAGTTGTGCTACACCACCTCCTAAAAACCCTGAAAATATTTGTGAGATTTTTCGTGAACACCGCGACTGGTACTTTGCCGCCAAAGGCGTTAGAGAGCGCTGGGGTGTGCCGATTCATGTACCCATTAGTATGATGTATCAAGAAAGCTCTTTTAAACACAACGCAGCGCCTCCTAGATATTACTTATTAGGTTTTATTCCGTGGGGTAGAGTCAGCTCTGCTTATGGTTATTCACAGGCAAAAACACAAACTTGGGCCGACTATAAGCGAGAAACAGGGAATTCTTGGGCAAACCGTGAAGACTTTGATGATGCGATTGATTTTATGGGCTGGTTTATTACTAAAACCCACCAAATTAATGGGGTTTCAAAATGGGACGCTTATAGCCAGTATTTAAATTATCACGAAGGTTGGGGCGGCTTTAAACGTAAAAGCTATAAAAAGAAGCCTTGGTTGGTGAAAGTTTCTAGAAAAGTTGATAACCGAGCACGCCGTTATTCATCCCAATTAAAAAGCTGTGAGAAAGAGTTAAACCGCAGTTGGCTTTGGCGTTTGTTTTTTGGCTAAGTAATAGCCGTTCAGGGGTGAAATTGTTCAGTATTAAAAACGTACTTTTTTCTGGCCGAGTTATTAACATTGAATAGTTTATCAGCATAAAATGAGCGATTATTGCAAGCCTAAAAGCTTGTCACCATAGTGCTTTTATTACAAAGAAAGGCGCTAAGCCAAGGCCTGTATGACGTAGCGCTTAACGTTAAATATTTATAAAAAAATAACGTTTTATTATGCATAAAACTGTTGAAATAATTAAAAGCTGTAGCAAGTGGGGTTTGCCCTTGTTATCCACAGAAATTGTGGAAAGCTATTTTCGCCCACTAGCTTGTGGATAACATTGTGATTAACTTATTGTCCCTTTAATTCACCTGTTACTTATTACTCTTGTTCGGCTTTTTCATCAAAAAAGTATTCAGGTATTACCCGAACCGTTTTTATTTTATTCTCTGAAGCATCGACTATTTCTATAGGGTAACCGGCAATACGCACGCTAAGGTTACTTTGTGGAATATCTTCTAAATGCTCTATTATTAAGCCGTTAAGTGTTTTGGGGCCATCTGTTGGTAATTGCCACGACATTTCCTTGTTTACATCTCGAATACTGGCATTGCCATTTACTAAATAGCTTCCGTCTGGCTGCAAGGTGACCACGTCACTGGGCGTAGGCGTTTGTGTGGTAGTAAAATCACCAACAATTTCTTCTAAAATATCTTCTAAAGTAACCAAGCCCTGAATATCACCATACTCATCCACTACAAGCCCTAAGCGCTCTTTAGCATGCTGAAATTTTAATAACTGAATATTCAGTGGCGTTCCTTCGGGAATAAAATAAAGTTCACGTACTGCCCGTAATAAGGTTGCTTTGGTGTATTGGCTTTTAGACAATAGCTTGAGCGCATCACGTGCATGAATATAACCCACAACATCATCAATGTTATCTCGGTATAATAATACTCGGGTATGGTTTGCTTGCGTCAGCTGTTTTTGAATTTTTTTCCAGTCGTTATTAACATCTATGCCCACTAACTCGCTGCGGGGGATCATAATATCGTCAACACTTACCTTCTCTAAATCTAAAATACTCATCAGCATACTTTGGTCACGCTCATGCAGCATAGCACCCGACTCATTAACCACAGTGCGTAACTCATCACTACTTAAACTGTGTTGTTCACGCTGCTCTGAGCTTATTCCTAGCAACATGAGAATGCCGTTGGTAAACCAGTTTACAGCAACAACCAGAGGTAACATTATTTTTAATAATAAGGTTAAAATAATTGAACTCGGGAAAGAGATTTTTTCAGGATACAAGGCTGCCAATGTTTTTGGGGTAACCTCAGCAAAAATTAACACAATTAAGGTTAATATTACGGTTGCTATCAGTACGCCTATATCGTCTGATATTCCATACAATACGGATAATCGTAACGCTATAATAGTCGCAATAGCCGAAGCGGCTATATTAACTAAGTTATTACCAATTAAAATTAAGCCAATTAGCCGGTCAGGCCTTTTTAGTAGGCGGCTGACACGTTTAGCGCCTTTGTGTTTTTCTTTTTCAAGGTGTCTTAACCTATAACGATTAAGCGACATCATGCCGGTTTCAGAGCTAGAAAAATAAGCAGAGATAAGAATCAGTATGCCAAGAATAACAAATAGCATCTGCGTTGATATGTTGTCCAAAAAGGAAATCCTTTAGTTGTAGAAAAAGTAATGCAAAAAAGTATTGATAAACAAGTAATGCAAAAAGTAGTGTAATTTAAACTATTTTATTTATTTATCACAGGTGTAAAACAATAAAAATTTAAGATAACAAAAACTCTTTAACGAATCGACTACCAAAGTAAGACAAGGTTAATAAAGCACTCGCGCTAATGATCAAAAATAATACCCGGCTACCACGCCAACCTTGTAGGTGGTGGCCAAGTAAAATTATCGA
The DNA here is from genome assembly GCF_056238625.1 of Colwellia sp. F1. NCBI lineage: Bacteria > Pseudomonadati > Pseudomonadota > Gammaproteobacteria > Alteromonadales > Colwelliaceae > Colwellia > Colwellia sp. F1. The sequence goes on along the minus strand of NZ_JBWDLI010000003.1, from coordinate 210,356 downwards.
GTAAATAAGTAAAGCCAGTAATGATAAAACAGTTTTATGTATGTTTTCTTTAGCAAAAAAACCGTCTAAAAATAAAAACCCAATTAGCTCGCTGGTAAATAAAACAATAACTCCCGCAGCTAAAATGGAAAAAAGCTGTTTTTCAACTTGCATTAAAGGCGGTAAATGAGCAACGGCAGACAGTTTTTTATTTTTTAATTTCGCGTTAATGTAATTCACTTGAAAGGCATATAAAGTGGCAATAATTAAAATACAATAAGCAATTAACGCTAGGCTTATGTGGCCAACAAGCACCGCCTTATTAGCCACTAAAGGTATAGATTCTGAGGTTGGAATAAATATTCTAGCGAGTTGCCATATACCAGCAAAACCATAGATCACCGGCAGCAATAAATTTACCTTTACCCGCAATGCTACAATAGTAATAGCAGCAGTAATCACTAAACTCACTAAAGAAATAACATTGGCTAAGCTAAAGTTAACACCACCATCAATGAAAAATAATTGTGCATCATTAAATAAATGAATCGCAATAGCGGTTGTTGCTAGTATAAATACTTGTTCAAGATTAGGTCCACTGGGGTGAAATAAGCGAGATAAAATTGCCATAGTGGCGAGCATGTAGGCGATAAATGCCATACTTGATCCAACAACCAAAAAATCCACTAATTTATACTCCTAAAAAAACACAAAATATATTTTATTTATTCTATCAGATAACGGGTTAACTACCATGACAAATATAACATCGTTTGATGAATATCAAGTATAAATTACAGCATTTATTTTCTTAAGGGGTTGGTTGTGATAAAAAATAATGAAACCCGTACCACGAACACCACCCCAGAGGCAGCACCTAGGTTATTCACTACGCTTTGCTATGCATGGTAAATAGAGATGACTTTAACAGCGCTAAAATAATGGCATAATACCGGCCTCGACAATGAATTAATCACGAGTATAATAGTGGCATTAATTTTCACACTTTTCGCTACTAAAGAGCGTTATCAGAGTTATGCATGTTTGAGAATCTTTCCGATCGACTGGGTAAAACCCTTAAGAACATTAGTGGTCGTGGCCGCTTAACCGAAGACAATATTAAAGACACTTTACGTGAAGTGCGCATGGCGTTGCTAGAAGCCGATGTAGCCTTGCCAGTTATTAGAGAATTTGTCAGTAAAGTTAAAGAGAAAGCCGTAGGAACTGATGTCTCTAAAAGCTTAACGCCAGGGCAAGTTTTTGTAAAAATTGTGCAACAAGAACTTGAACTAGCCATGGGTGGCATTAATGAAAACCTTAATTTAAAAGCGGCTCCGCCCGCCGTTGTTTTAATGGCAGGTTTGCAAGGTGCTGGTAAAACTACCTCAGTTGCTAAGCTGGCCAAATTTTTAACAGAACGTGAAAAGAAAAAAGTGTTGGTGGTGAGTGCCGACGTATACCGACCTGCAGCAATTAAGCAACTAGAAACATTAGCCACCGAAATAAATACTGGCTTTTTCCCCAGTGATATAAAGCAAAAACCTGTTGATATTGCTAATGCCGCCATTGATCACGCCAAGAAAAACTTCTTTGATGTGGTTATTGTTGATACCGCAGGTCGCTTGCATGTAGACGAGAGCATGATGGGGGAAATTAAAGCTTTACATGCGGCGATAAATCCTATTGAAACCTTATTCACCGTTGACGCAATGACAGGGCAAGATGCCGCCAATACGGCTAAAGCCTTTAATGATGCGTTGCCACTCACAGGTGTTATTTTAACTAAAACAGACGGTGATGCGCGCGGCGGTGCAGCTTTGTCTATTCGCCATATAACCGGCAAACCTATTAAATTTATGGGGGTTGGCGAAAAAATTGAAGCGTTAGAGCCATTCCACCCCGACCGAATTGCCTCGCGTATATTAGGCATGGGCGATGTACTGTCGCTTGTTGAAGAAATAGAACAAAAAGTAGATAAAAAGAAAGCGGAAAAATTAGCGAAAAAAGTAAAAAGTGGCAAAGGTTTTAGTTTAGAAGACTTTCGTGACCAACTCGTACAAATGAAAAACATGGGCGGCATGATGGGCATGATGGATAAATTACCGGGAATGGGTAATATGTCTGACAAAATTAAAGAGCAAATGGACGACAAGTTAACAGTACGTATGGAAGCCATCATTAACTCGATGACACCAGGAGAGCGTGAACGACCAGACATTATAAAAGGTTCACGTAAGCGCCGTATAGCGGCAGGCTCAGGTACACAAATTCAAGATGTAAATAAATTACTTAAACAGTTTACACAAATGCAAAAAATGATGAAAAAAGTATCGGGCAAGGGCGGCATGAAGAAAATGATGCGCTCTATGCAGGGTATGATGCCGCCAGGCGGTATGGGCGGGGGCGGCGGTATGTTTGGTCGTTAATACTCAAATACGATTAACAGACAAACTTACTCACAAACCGACACAAAAGCCTAAATATTCTTTATTTAGGCTTTGAAATGCTATTAACCTAATGACTTCGTAAATCAACACTTTCTTTTTCTTCTCAAAAGCGTATAATACGCGAGCTTTTCTGTCGCCTATAGACAGAAAGTGTCTGGAAAATTCGTTTTAACACTTAAATATAAAGAGGACGATATGGTTACCATTCGTTTAGCTCGTGGTGGCGCTAAAAAGCGTCCATTCTATCAGGTTGTTGTTGCAGATAGCCGTAACTCTCGCGATGGTCGTTTCATCGAGAAAGTTGGTTTTTTTAACCCAACAGCAGAAGGTCAAGCAGAAAAATTACGTTTAGACCTAGACCGCATCAACCATTGGGTTGTTCAAGGTGCTGCTTTATCTGATCGTGTGGCTAAGTTAGTTAAAGATGCTCAAGTAGCAGCTTAATAGCAAACTTAGTAGGCAATAGTAGAAATTAGTGAGTTGTTATGAGTACAAAAGATCAAATTACCTTAGGTAAAGTAGGCGCTGTTTACGGTATCAAGGGTTGGTTGAGAATTCATTCATTCACCGAAGAACCTGATGCCATACTTGACTACTTTCCTTGGTCATTAAAGTTAGGAAATAATACGCGAACAGTAGATATTACTGATTGGCGCAAGCACAACAAAGGCTTAGTCGTAAAAGTTGGTGGTATAGATGACAGAGACGATGCGCAAGCATTAGTTGGCTCTGAAATACTAACCGATGAAAGCTCATTGCCAGAATTATCACACGGTGATTATTATTGGCGTGACTTAATTGGCATGGCTGTTGTTACCAACAAAGGTTACGACCTTGGTGTGGTATCTGACATGTTGGAAACTGGCGCTAATGATGTACTGGTTGTGAAAGCAAACCTTAACGATGGCTTTAGTAAAAAAGAACGCTTAATTCCGTATCTTTTAGAACAGGTTGTTGAATCGGTTAGCATTGAAAATAAACAAATTTGTGTTGACTGGGACCCAGGTTTTTAGCTTGTGACTAGTGTTAACTCTTCCTTGAAGAAAAACAAAATGTGGATAGGGGTAATAAGCCTTTTTCCCGACATGTTTAACGCTATCACTGAGTATGGGGTGACAGGCCGAGCGATACATAGTGGCTTAATTGAGTTTCATAAATGGAACCCAAGAGATTTCACCCATGATCGACATCGCACTGTTGATGACCGTCCTTATGGCGGTGGTCCAGGCATGTTAATGATGGTGCAACCACTACGCGATGCCATTCATTCTGCGCGTAAAGCCGCAGCAAAAGATGGCAGAAAAGCCAAAGTTATATATTTGTCACCGCAGGGACGAAAATTGGACCAAGCAGGTGCAAGTGAATTAGCACAAAATGACTGCCTGATATTTATAGCAGGTCGTTATGAAGGCATAGACGAACGACTACTCGCGTCAGACATTGACGAAGAATGGTCGGTTGGAGATTACATTTTAAGTGGCGGAGAATTGCCCGCAATGAATGTAATAGATGCCGTAGCACGGCTAGTGCCAGGTGTATTAGGACATAAAGAGTCAGCAGAGCAAGACTCTTTCTCTAATGGTTTATTAGACTGCCCTCATTACACAAGGCCAGAAGTATTGACCACCGCTTCGGGGGATAAAATGTCAGTACCTAAAGTTTTGCTCAGTGGTAATCACGAACACATACGCTTATGGCGCCAAGAACAGTCGCTGATAAGAACATGGACCAGAAGGCCGGAACTATTAACTAACCTAGCTCTGACAGCTGAGCAGGAAAAAATGTTAGTTGCTATTAAAAAACGCACAACATCCACTTAGACTGTGTACACTAGGAAGAAGGTATTATGAGTAAAATTATTGAAATGCTCGAACAAGAGCAATTAAAAAAAGACCTACCAGAATACGCCCCAGGCGATACTGTAGTAGTGCAAGTAAAAGTTACTGAAGGTGATAAATCACGTCTTCAAGCATTTGAAGGTGTTATAATCGCTGTTAAAAACCGTGGCCTACATTCTGCGTTCACTGTTCGTAAAGTATCGAACGGTGTTGGTGTAGAACGTGTATTCCAGACACATAGCCCAATTGTTGACTCAATTGAAGTGAAACGTCGCGGTGCTGTACGTCAATCTAAACTTTACTACCTTCGTGAGCGTTCAGGTAAATCTGCACGTATCAAAGAGAAATTGGCTAAGAAGTAATAACTTTTTAAACGTTATTTATTTCGCTACTTTCTTTGTAGAGAAAAAAGATAAACAAAGGGTGAATAGTAATATATTCACCCTTTTTTATTTGTATATAAACCCATTGCTTTATTTTACGCTTCATGTAAAAGTGTCAATATCACATTGATAGCTACGCAGCAGGGACATGTCAAAAGAAAATAATCAACGTTTTACCTTTATAAACAAGGTTGTTGGTTGGGAAGGCCAAATAAATGCCACCCACATTATCAGCAAATTCGCACTGTCACGACAGGCAGCAAGCAATGTACTTAAACAGTACCGCGAACACTTCCCTCACTACTTAAAATATAACGCCTCTGAAAAAGCCTATGTTGCCACAGACGTGTTTAACAATGCCTTTATTCACAGCGAAAACATCAACTCATTCGCGCAATACTTAACAGCCACTGAACCAATAGGAAATAACACTCATCAATTAGCTTCCAATATAGTATTAGAAGTTGAAGCGCCGCTACGCAATATAAACCCATTGCAAATAAGGCCAATACTCAGAGCTATAAGAGAAAAGCTAGCCATAGATATTGGTTATATTTCACTTTCAAGCCCCAATTACCTCGACCGAATAATACAACCACATGCATTAATATTTGACGGGTTACGCTGGCACGTTCGTGCTTATTGCAATAAAAACCAACAATTTAGAGACTTCACCTTATCGCGTTTTAATGGCGTTGCAACCTTTGAAGGCAAAGCGACGCATGGCGCAAACCAAGACGAAATATGGCAAACCATGGTTGATGTGGTAATAGCAGCAGACCCACGGCTAAACGAGGCGCAAAAGCGCATAATAGAACAAGACTTTCAAATGCAGCAAGGGCAAAAAGTAATACCAACACGCGCAGCCCTGGTTAACTACTTATTGCGCCGCTTACACCTTGATAGCTACAAAAACACCCCAGAAGAACAGCAAATAGTATTAACAACAGCAAGCAGAAAAGCGATAACCCCCTATTTACCGCAACCTGCTTAGTTTGTTTACATGTGAGAAAACACAGTATTGATTAGGCGAATGATAAAGGGTTAAATGAAAGAAATAAAGTTAGTTTGGTATATAACAATAAACGCCTATAGAGTATGTAAAGGAACGAAGTAAGTATGGAAACATTAAAATCGTCTGATTTAAAAAGTATATTACATTCAAAACGTGCCAACATGTTTTATCTTGAATATTGCCGGGTTATGCAAAAAGATGGCCGCGTTTTATACCTAACAGAAGCAAACAAAGGCCAAGAAAACCAATATTTTAATATTCCCATTGCTAATACCACTGTATTACTTTTAGGTAATGGCACCTCAATAACCCAAGCCGCAATGAGAATGCTTGCACAAGCTGGCGTAATGGTTGGTTTTAGTGGCGGTGGCGGTACACCGCTTTATATGGCTAATGACGTTGAACAGCCCATTGAGTGGCTTACCCCACAAAGTGAATACCGGCCTACAGAATACTTACAAGGTTGGATGAGCTTTTGGTTTAATGACGAAAAACGCTTAACTGCCGCCAAAATGATTCAAACTGCACGCATAGAGTACCTAACTAAAGTGTGGCCAAAAGATAAAGATCTAAAACAAAATGGCTTTAGTCTTACAGGTTTAGATAATGCGCTTGCTACGTTTAACCAGCGTACAGAAAATGCTACAAAACAAAGTGAATTACTGTTAACAGAAGCTCAGCTAACCAAAGCACTTTATAAGTTTGCCGCCAACGCAACTGGCACAGCATCATTTAAACGTCAACATGCTTCAACTGATTTAGCCAATGACTTCTTAAATCATGGTAATTACTTAGCTTACGGATTAGCAGCTAGCACCTTATGGGTACTAGGTATTCCGCATGGCTTTGCGGTAATGCATGGAAAAACCCGCCGTGGCGCGCTAGTTTTTGACGTTGCCGACTTAATCAAAGACACCCTTGTATTACCTTGGGCGTTTATCTGCGCGAAAGAAAATGCCACTGAACAAGAATTCAGACAACAAATTTTGCAAGCGTTTACCGACCATAAATCACTCGACTTCATGTTCGATAAAGTGAAAGAGATAGCATTAGCAGAGTTTGTTAACGACGAAGAGGCAATACGATGATATTTACTGTATCTGTAGGTCGTGCTTTAGCGCGACAAATAGCATGTTATAGCTCAATGTTTCAAATTGTAGGTCGTGCTTTAGCGCGACAAATCATCAAGAAGAAAAACATATTATGATGGTCACTTTTGTTTCTCAGTGCGAAAAAAACGCCCTCAAAAAAACACGCCGCGTACTCGACGCCTTTGCCAACCGTATTGGCGATAACACCTGGCAAACCATTATCACTGAAGACGGCTTATTAACGGTAAAAAGAATGCTACGCCAAACCGCTAGTAAAAGTACCGCAGTAAGTTGTCATTGGATACGCTCACGTTCAAGAAGTCAGTTTTTGTGGGTGGTGGGTAATAAAAGTAAGTTTAATCATGAGGGTGTGGTGCCAGTGAATTATACTGAGGGAAGTGTTGATCAATTTATAGATAGCGAAAAATGGCAGAGTTTAACTTTAATGAAAAATGCAGTCGCTATTGCTGCACTTTTTCATGACTTTGGTAAGGCAAACATTTTATTTCAGCAAAAGCTAAAAGGTGATGGTAAAAACAAATATGAGCCAGTAAGGCATGAGTGGGTGTCACTTAGAGCTTTTCAGGCATTCGTTCGGGATAAGACTGATGAACAGTGGTTAATTGCATTAACGGAAATAGATAAAAATCATAATGATGATATTTACCAAGACGGTATTAGTATAGGAAGAAATAATCCATTGGTTAATTTGCCGCCTTTTGCTCAGTTAGTCGGTTGGTTAGTACTTAGCCATCATAAATTGCCATTTGTACCTAGTTGGAAGAATACTTTAACTGCAGAAACATCGCCAGCAGAGTTGTATAAAAATAAGGTTTCTCCTTTAAGTAGCTGGTTTGCAATAGAATTAGAGGTTTTCTGGAATTCTTATAATTTTAAAGACGAAGATAGCCAAAGTTTTTTACAGGATAATTGGACGTTTCATAGCGATGGTTTGCCATATAAAAGTACTAAGTGGCGGCTTAGAGCTATAAAGGCAGCAGATAAAGCGCTGCAAAGTATCAAGCAACTATCTGGTAAAAATATTTTACATGATGAATTGTTTACTAGTCATCTTGCTCGAATGGCATTGATGCTTGCCGATCATCATTATTCGGCACAAAAAGAGACAACCATTGAATGGCAAAGCCCTAATTATCAAGTGTTTGCTAATACAGATGGGAATGCACTTAAACAGCAGCTTGATGAGCATTTAATTGGTGTCGCTAAACACGCGGTAAATATTGTCAGTAAATTGCCACAACTAAAAAGCAGCTTACAAAAGCTGGAAGATAATCAATTTTTAAAAAGCACCAAAGCTGATACTAAATACGCTTGGCAGATTGCAGCGCAAAAAGTGGCATTAGAGCTAAGTGAATCAAGTAAGAAGCAAGGCTTCTTTGGTATTAATATGGCATCGACGGGTAAAGGTAAAACGCTAGCGAATGCCAAAATTATGTATGCCTTGGCGAATAAAGAACAAGATTGTCGTTTTACCGTAGCATTGGGGTTAAGAACACTAACTTTACAAACAGGTCGAGAATATCGTAAGCAGTTAGATTTAACTACTGAACAATTAGCGATTGCCGTTGGTGGATCTGCGTCTAAAGCCTTGTTTGAAAACGAGCAACATAAAAAAACGGCTGAAGAAAGCTTCGGGACAGGCAGTGAATCGGTTGAAGAGTTTTTAGATCCAGAACTATATGTTGATTATGACCTATCAGGTGTCGAACACAGTTTACATACTTGGACTGGCGCTAATCCACGCATTGAAAAGCTTGTGCAAGCGCCCGCTTTAGTTTGCACTATTGATCATCTAATCCCTGCGACAGATGGCACCAAAGGCGGTAAGCAAATAGGTCCGATGTTAAGGTTACTCACTTCTGATTTAGTCATTGATGAACCAGATGATTTTGGATTAGAAGACTTACCTGCTTTATGTCGGCTAGTTTACTGGGCGGGTATGTTAGGCAGTCGTGTTCTACTTTCTACTGCAACCATGCCACCAGATTTAGCCTTTGCTGCTTTCCAAGCGTATCAAGCAGGTTGGGGGGAGTATGCCAAAGTGAATATTACGAATTGGAATGAAAATATTAACTGTGCTTGGTTTGATGAGCGTGAAAAAGGCGGAGCTATTAAGGCGGAAGTTCGAGATTTTTCTAACATTAAAGAACATCATGAAAAGTATGTCAAAAAACGAGTGGAATATTTAAATTCAGGTGTAGCAAAGCACAAAGCTGAAATTCTTGATAATTTCACTTTAACAGATGATATCTATGTCAATTTTGCGCAAACAGTTTTGCAAGGAACTATTGCTCTGCATATAAACAATCATGTAAAGCTAGCTGACAAACAGGTTTCTATTGGCTTAGTGCGTATGGCTAACATCAATCCAATGGTTGCCGTCGCGAAGGCTTTACTAAACTTATCTGTACCTGAAAATACGCACATACATTTATGTGTATATCACAGCCGTTATCCTTTGGCGGTGCGTTCTTACTTAGAAAGTCAGTTAGACCAAATGTTAAACCGTAAAGAAAACTGGCCACCGAAAGACTTACAACATTTAATTGAAAAAACAACAGAAAAAAATCAATTGTTTATTGTATTAGCTTCGCCTGTAGCTGAGGTTGGACGTGACCACGATTATGATTGGGCAATTATTGAGCCCAGCTCTATGCGTTCTATTATTCAAATTGCAGGGCGGGTGCTAAGGCATAGAGACGATGTTCCTGATCAAGATAATATCCTGCTTATTAATCAAAACATCAAACAGCTTAAAGGCCGTGAGCGCTGCTTTATTCAACCGGGTTTTGAAGTGGAAAACTTAAAGCTTAAGTTGAATGCGCATACGTTAAGGGAAATATTAACAGGTACACAATATAAACCTATTAACGCGGTAGAAAGGGTAGTTAAGAGTAAGCAGCCACCGCTAGAAAACTTGGTGTCACTAGAACATGAAGCGTTAAGTCGAAAGGTTAATGAAAGAAGCCTCAGCGCTTTTTGGTGGAAAGAACAGGCGCATTGGTGCGGGGTGTTGCAAAAATTACAAGTCTTTAGAAAATCAGCCAAAGATGAAGCTTTGTATTTGCTCTATAAGAATAATGAACTAACGTGGGAATGGAAAAACGAGGCGGTTTACCCTCACAAAATGGGCGCATTATCAGGGGCTGGTATTTCAATTAAAGAAGAAACTGCGATTGCGCCAGCCGAAAGGGTTAGTTTTTGGTTTGATTTAAACCCGCATAACATATACAGCGAATTAGCCCAGGATTTTAACATTAGTGAGGAAACTGCAGCTCAGTGTTTTGGAGAATTAAGACTAGTGAGCTACAAAAAAAACGATATAAACGAATACATATATTTTTCTAATTTAGGGATTTACCAAGAGGTGAAGTGATGATTGAAAAACAAAAGCAAGATTCAATTAGTGAATACAAACTCGTCTGGGAACAAGTTATGACTACTTTTCTTGCTAATAAATATGAGACAGATTTTGCTAAGTATTTAAAAGGTTTATTTAAAAGTCTTAGCAGCATCTATAATAAAGCTGGTTTTTTTAGTAATGAAGAATTGGCTTTTATTTTTGATAATAGAAAAAATAAAAAATCATACGAGCAAAAAGAATCTGTATTTATTTTAGAGCAAATATCCTTGTTGAAAGAGTTTAATGAAAAGCCGACTTCAATTGACTTCGAAAGCTTAGATACTGATATAAATACTAAACAGCAAAACCTTGTAAGTAAGTATGCACCTGAAACATGGATAACTTGGGCATCGGAAAATGCCAAAAATATTACTTTTGCAACACATGTTACTAAGTTAACGCATTCTGCTATTGATAGCCCATCAATTTTCAATACTGTTGATGCAACAAAAAATAGTCATCTATCTTCTTCTAGTTTAACCAATGTTGCTATCGATGGTGCTGTGCAAGGAAACCAATATTCACCAATATATCAATTCTTAGAGCTGGAAGTCGGTGGTAAAAAACTAGCCGGTGAATTTATAAATTCAGGTACCGTTTTACTAGAAACTTTTGCTAAAAATCATGAGCAAATGTTGATTTGGAATCGGGGATTTTCAGCAGCAACAAGCGTAGGTATGCCTCGAGCTCATTTTCTATTGAAACAAACATATTTTCCCGTAAGTAAAAATAACACTAGCACAAGCTATCATTTACTTTGCAATGTGGTTTCTTCGTCTAAAGCTCAAGCTTTACATGAATTCTCTCGTCGAAATTCAAAAGATACTTTCAAAATAAAAAACAGCAAAAAATATTCAGTTGAAACGTACTTTAATTTTCCAAATAGGGCAAGTATTTCTATTACAGCAAGTAATCATGGTAATGCCTCTCAATTAAATGGTAAACGTGGTGGGCGTTTAGGCTTGTTTTCTTGTCAACCGCCGGTTTGGCATTCACAAATTAATCCACCGATTTATAGCGGAAGCTTTTTCTACGAACTATCAAAAAACTATGAAGTGAAAGAAAACATTCAATATTTGTCTGGTTTTTTAACTCGTTTTGAAAATTTACAACTCAGCATCAAAGATCCCAAACGCATGCGCTGGATAGTAGAGTGGATAGAGAATCTCACCGATGAGGTCTTGGTTTACGTTAAATCTATACAAGCCTTACCAGTAGGTTGGTCTGCTACAGAGGGTATTAAATTAAAGCCAGAGCATAGAGTATTGTTGGATTGTTATCGTCAAGATGAGCAATTTTCAGAGATAAAAAACAGTAGCGATTGGCAAGCCACTATTATTCAAGACTTCGCGGCTTGGCTAAATAGTCGTTTAGCTAAAGCTAACGAAAAATTTACGCCACAAAATGCACATACCACGCTGTGGATGAAAATATTTAAAGCTAATTTTAGAGAAGAATTTAATACGAAAGGTTTAATTCCACAGGAGGAGATAGTATGAGCCAGTACCTATTAATTGAAAGAATTAGGGTGCAAAACGCTAATGCGACCTCCGGTTTTACTTGGGGTTTTCCAGCTATAACCCATTTTTTAGGCTTTTGTCATAATTTAAATAGAAAGCTTAACTCTAATGGTGAATTAAGTAGCTTGGCTTTAAATGGTTGTATGGTTGTAGCACATGAACAACATATTCATACTTATAAAGACGGCACTATCACAAGGTTTTCACAATATAAAACAGCTCAATACTTGGGATTGAAATTTGAGAAAGGGATTCTTAAAGATCCAGCAATTAATGAAGAAGCAAAAATGAATATGACGATTTCTTTATTAATACCGGTAGATGGTTACTTAGGCGGTTTACAAGAATCATTGATTGAATTTATTCAGAATGCGTGCCTATTACAGCGTTTAGCTGGCGGAACCGTGTTGTCTATTGAAAGTGTAGACATTATTGATTTAGCGAAAGAAGAACAGCGTAAAAGTTACAGAAGACAGCTATTACCAGGTTTTGTTTTGCAAGACAGATCTGATTATTTAGCAGAGCATTATTCAAAAATTAAAGAGCGTAACCCTAAAGCAGAATTGCTTGATGCTTGGTTTGATTTTATTGTCTTGAAGCAAGTGGCTAGGCCGGCTTGTGAATTGATAGATAAATACTTTGCCAAGCAAGCTGAAAAGTGTGAATCACTTTCATCACTGAATGATATTTGGCTTGAACATAAAAGCCTGCCATATCAACAAGAAAGTATACCTGATGAATTAATTTCTTACTTTACAGAAGCTACTAAAAGTATTGAGCCTAAAATTTTAATTCAGTGGCAAAGCTATTTAGATCCAAATGAAAAAATATCAGCTAATTGGGAGTATGTCAAAAAACCAAAATCAGGTTATTTGGTTCCACTAATGACTGGTTACACAGCAATAAGTGAGGTTTATCCAGCAGGAGAAATTGATGGTGCTAGAGATAGCGAAACAGACATATGTTTTGTCGAATCAGTACATTCTGTTGGCGAATGGCAAAGCGTTCATCGTTTAAAAAGCCAAGAGCAATGGCAGTCTAGTGTGTGGAATTATGCCCCTAATGAACAAGGTTGGTACTTGTGCCAGCAAGGCGCAGCCGCAGTAAACCAAGCATTACCCACCGAATCAACAACCGATGATGTTTATTATTAATTTAAAAAGGAAAAATCATGACTATTGAATTACCAAGTATGTTGTCTTTTGAACGTAAATTAGAAGCGTCTGATGCTTTAATGTTTTCAGGCGAATGGGAAAATATTGCTTCCACTGAAGAGTGGCAGGCTATCCCTATTACGAAAAGACAAAACCGTTCTACCCAAAGTGCCCATGGCACAAGTGATGAGGATAAAACTAAGCCCAATCCTGTTTCATCAGACAGTGATGATGCCAACTTGCCTTTGAAGCATGATACCCTAAAAGTAAGCTTTAGTATGCGTGTTGTGGGTAATCTTGGTGTTCCTTTTGGTTGTAACTCTCCCGTTTTTAGTGATGCAATTAAAGCTAAAACAGCTGACTTTAAACAAAGTGAAAGCATTAATACTTTGGCCTACCGTTATACTTACAACTTAGTCAATGGCCGCTTTTTGTGGCGTAACCGTGTTGGTGCTGAAGAAATAACGATTATTATTAAAGCAGGAAACAACACCTTTGAATTTAATGCTTATGATTTTTCTTTAAATGAGTTTGAAAAATCTAGTGATAATGTGGACTTACAGCAGCTGGCAGCAATCATTGCTGAAGGCTTAAAAGGTGATCAACAAAGTTTTGTGCTTGTTGAGGTCGATGCCTTCGTGAAGTTAGGCCATCAGCAGCATGTGTTTCCTTCGCAAGAAATGAATATGGGGGAAAAGGGTAAGGTTTTATTTCAACTTGAAGGCTGCGCCGCTATACATAACGTAAAAATAGGCAATGCTATTCGCACTATTGATACTTGGTATAACCGTTATGAAGAACAAGGACAGCCTATTGCGATTGAGCCATTCGGTGCAGTTACTCAAATTGGAGATGCTTTCCGTAAAAATAAAAAAGAAGGCGACTTGTATTCATTGATGGTTGACTGGGTAAACGGCGGTGAATTAGCACTAGAGCAACAAATATATGTTACTGCTAATTTAATTCGTGGTGGTGTATTTAGTAAATCATCTAAATAAAGGAAGTTAGGAGAGCCTATGAAATATTATCTCGATATCACCTTACTGCCAGATACCGAAATCACGCTCGGCTTTATTTGGCAAAAGGTTTATCAGCAAGTGCATGTTGCGCTGGCTGAAAACAAAATTGCAGAAAACAGCTCAGTATTTGCGTTGGCGTTTCCTCAATACAGTCTAACGGGAGACAAAAAAATAGAATTTCCGTTAGGTAATAAGTTGCGAATATTTGCACCGTCTGAAGGGCTGATAACTAAATTAGCCATCAATAATTGGTTAAAACGCTTTAGTGATCACACGCATATATCGTCAATAAAAGCCGTACCTGAAAACGTGAGTGAATTTGTTTGCGTCAAACGAAAACAGTGCAAAACAAACTTATCTCGCCTTGCCAGGCGTAGAGTTAAACGTAAAGATGAAACATTTGAACAAGCTTTACAGCATTATGCGAGCTTTAACGACGAGCAATCTAAACTGCCTTTTATCAATGTGAATAGTCTCTCTAAAAAAGAACAATTTAGATTGTTTATCGATCAGCAAAAGGTTGGTGAAGCCACAACAGGCGATTTTACCTGTTATGGTTTTAGTGCAGATAAAGCCACAGTACCTTGGTTCTAAAGAGCGGTTTAAGCATAAGCCCATTGTATTCAATGGGCTCAAATCACTTATTAAGTCTTTATGCTTCAGGAGGAATTAACCCATGTCATTAACCACACAGTCAAAACGGATTAATTACCTAAAAGCTCATGCAGCGAGAATAGCTGCAGAACAATATCGGTACAACAAGCCATGACACAAATAAGGCAAAATAGGGTTATAAAAAGTGACTTACAACGTTGAACTAACCCATCAAGCCGCAGTTTTTATTACGGCAATATTCGATGGCCGACAGAATGTTCAAGCACATTTAAACAAAAGAATGCTGAAATAAAACAAAATTTACTTTTGTGACCAAAAAAATTGCTCTTTAAAAATTTGACTAAATATTAATAAGTTACAAACAGCCCAAAAATTTAGGGTAAAAGACCTTAAATTGCATTAGTGCTTGCCGTAGCTTATTTTTTTGCTATTATTGCATTGTTCACTGCCGCACAGGCAGCTTAGAAATGCACCAGGCAAACCAGTAGCAATGTATAACAGTTCACTGCCGCACAGGCAGCTTAGAAATGCACCAGGCAAACCAGTAGCAATGTATAACAGTTCACTGCCGCACAGGCAGCTTAGAAATCTAAATATGGAAAATCTTGTAGTTCGACTAAGTTCACTGCCGCACAGGCAGCTTAGAAATCAACAGCTTACTACATTTAAAGCAAGCTATAGTTCACTGCCGCACAGGCAGCTTAGAAACATCAAAAGAATATACTTATTATTAAAATAAGGTTCACTGCCGCACAGGCAGCTTAGAAATATTTATAATTTTGTAATTATTGTAGCTACCAGTTCACTGCCGCACAGGCAGCTTAGAAATTGATGTTTTCAAACTTTACAAATCCACAGCAGTTCACTGCCGCACAGGCAGCTTAGAAAGGTATAAGAGCATCGTAATGGTGCTTTTTTTTGTTCACTGCCGCACAGGCAGCTTAGAAAATCGTGCTACGCTATTTCTATGCGCTGCGCTAGTTCACTGCCGCACAGGCAGCTTAGAAAAAACCATTGTGTTTGGGTTGTCTTGGGCGTCGGTTCACTGCCGCACAGGCAGCTTAGAAAGCTTTATTGATAATATCACACCAAAGTTCATAGTTCACTGCCGCACAGGCAGCTTAGAAAGATTGCGGCAAACTGTGCGGTTAGTTGTTTTTGTTCACTGCCGCACAGGCAGCTTAGAAACGTTAGTTGCAGTGTTATGTTTCTTCGTGTTCGTTCACTGCCGCACAGGCAGCTTAGAAAATTAGCGTAACCGCTCGGTGTTGGCTGTCCTCGTTCACTGCCGCACAGGCAGCTTAGAAAAACTGCGTCGTTCCATTGCCACGCGCTATCGCGTTCACTGCCGCACAGGCAGCTTAGAAATTAGCGCTGGTTTTGTCAATTCTTCTTCCACCGTTCACTGCCGCACAGGCAGCTTAGAAAGAACGGTAGAGCAAGAAGAGTTATCTATTGTTGTTCACTGCCGCACAGGCAGCTTAGAAAGACTGTATTTGTCATTTTGATTTTGTTGTTATGTTCACTGCCGCACAGGCAGCTTAGAAATCGAGCATGCCAGGTAATTTTTTTGCAGATAAGTTCACTGCCGCACAGGCAGCTTAGAAAATTGCGAAAAGCTTGTTAGGGCGTCTTTAAGGGTTCACTGCCGCACAGGCAGCTTAGAAAAAAGACGAGCTAACTAAACTCAATAGCAAGCAGTTCACTGCCGCACAGGCAGCTTAGAAATGGAGGCGGTAAAAGTTATGAAGCAGTTGTAAGTTCACTGCCGCACAGGCAGCTTAGAAATGGCCGCTACGCTGAAGAATGGGCCGACACCTGTTCACTGCCGCACAGGCAGCTTAGAAAAAGATAGGTGCTTGTATTAAAGGTGACATTATGTTCACTGCCGCACAGGCAGCTTAGAAAAAGCATCGCTGCACTAACAAGCGGCACACATTGTTCACTGCCGCACAGGCAGCTTAGAAAATGACTGGTACGTTGTAACGCTAGAATCGGGCGTTCACTGCCGCACAGGCAGCTTAGAAAGCTTCAAAACTTGGTAATTCAGAGTTATAAATGTTCACTGCCGCACAGGCAGCTTAGAAAACAACTACGAACAGCCTAGCCCGGCAAGCCGAGTTCACTGCCGCACAGGCAGCTTAGAAACGTAGTGTTCCCTTTAACTTTTGGTGCTGATAGTTCACTGCCGCACAGGCAGCTTAGAAAATCTTTGCGTTCCTTTTGGTTGTTTAAATCAAGTTCACTGCCGCACAGGCAGCTTAGAAAATTACTTCTCTGCAAGTCAAAATGGGCAACATGTTCACTGCCGCACAGGCAGCTTAGAAAAGTTCTAACCAGTCTGTTGTTGCTACTCATGAGTTCACTGCCGCACAGGCAGCTTAGAAATCTCTTATCAACCGCTTTGTGATCTAGCTACTGTTCACTGCCGCACAGGCAGCTTAGAAATAATTCTCTAGCTGCTTGCTCTATTTTTTCCGGTTCACTGCCGCACAGGCAGCTTAGAAAAGCATGTTTTTACGTTAAAATCAGCTGATTTAGTTCACTGCCGCACAGGCAGCTTAGAAATTTTTAAATGTAGAACAAAGCGTCATTAAAACGTTCACTGCCGCACAGGCAGCTTAGAAAATTTTTTACAATATGAAGATTGGCAAAATGAAGTTCACTGCCGCACAGGCAGCTTAGAAATTCGATTGTTTCAGTTAATGCCTTGCCGTTTTGTTCACTGCCGCACAGGCAGCTTAGAAACCATAATCGAAGAGACATTTTTAAATATTGAAGTTCACTGCCGCACAGGCAGCTTAGAAAAATGTCAGCTCTGGAGAAGCTCAAGGGCTGATGTTCACTGCCGCACAGGCAGCTTAGAAAATTCATGCGTGCGGCAATCGCTTTGGGTAAAGGTTCACTGCCGCACAGGCAGCTTAGAAAAAAGAGCTGGCAGAGTTCAACAACCCCAAAAAGTTCACTGCCGCACAGGCAGCTTAGAAACGCTCGACTTAGATTTTCCACATCGCACACTGGTTCACTGCCGCACAGGCAGCTTAGAAAAAAGAGCTGGCAGAGTTCAACAACCCCAAAAAGTTCACTGCCGCACAGGCAGCTTAGAAAAATAAAAGAATTAACTACACTATCAATGCCGTGTTCACTGCCGCACAGGCAGCTTAGAAAAACCTGCGTTGCCCATTATGCAAAAGATAAAAGTTCACTGCCGCACAGGCAGCTTAGAAACGTTGGTTTTCGGTCAGTTATAATCACTTCGTGTTCACTGCCGCACAGGCAGCTTAGAAAAAAGATGATATTGCACCAACCTGCGTTGCCCAGTTCACTGCCGCACAGGCAGCTTAGAAAAAAATTGTGGGCTTATGCAATACCAATGCTTTGTTCACTGCCGCACAGGCAGCTTAGAAAATAAATGGGTTAGCCGCAACACCTGGGTGATAGTTCACTGCCGCACAGGCAGCTTAGAAATGTCTGAGTCGCCACCAAAGCGCTCTTTCACAGTTCACTGCCGCACAGGCAGCTTAGAAACCAACGCACAAACGGTATTATTTGTAAAATAAGTTCACTGCCGCACAGGCAGCTTAGAAATTGCAAGCGTTATCACTTACGCACGGCACAACGTTCACTGCCGCACAGGCAGCTTAGAAACATTAGAAGTTCTCCGTGGCTTTGGCTTTTTTCGTTCACTGCCGCACAGGCAGCTTAGAAATAAATTAACAGGGATTGTTGTGGTGTGCTTAAGTTCACTGCCGCACAGGCAGCTTAGAAAATAACAGCACCCAAGGACCAACATACAGTGAGGTTCACTGCCGCACAGGCAGCTTAGAAATACGTCATGGAGATGATCGGGCATGCGAAATGGTTCACTGCCGCACAGGCAGCTTAGAAAAAAAAACAATAACCCGGCGACCTTGTTGCCTGGTTCACTGCCGCACAGGCAGCTTAGAAATGGCCAAGCCCGGATAGTAACGGATCAACAACGTTCACTGCCGCACAGGCAGCTTAGAAAGCCGACAAGTATGTAAACAATGTTTGGGTAACGTTCACTGCCGCACAGGCAGCTTAGAAAATATTCGGCCGCCAACCTGGCTGACTACCCAGGTTCACTGCCGCACAGGCAGCTTAGAAAGATCAGCACTTCCATAAACTTTTTAGTTAGTGGTTCACTGCCGCACAGGCAGCTTAGAAAAACTCTTAAGGGTTTCTCTTTTGATTCGATAGGTTCACTGCCGCACAGGCAGCTTAGAAATGTATTGTTTCTTGCTAATAGTATTACTTGATGTTCACTGCCGCACAGGCAGCTTAGAAATTATACAGGATATACGTCACTTAGGTTTCAAAGTTCACTGCCGCACAGGCAGCTTAGAAATTCCGTAAACTCATAAGGTAACGTGTGAATGTGTTCACTGCCGCACAGGCAGCTTAGAAAAGGCAATCAGGCAATCAACCAGGCAATCAGGCGTTCACTGCCGCACAGGCAGCTTAGAAATTTTGCTCGTTAACTAAACGGTATTACTTAGTGTTCACTGCCGCACAGGCAGCTTAGAAAGGTCATTGCGGTACTTGCGATAACCTTTTCCAGTTCACTGCCGCACAGGCAGCTTAGAAATGGTTGGTTACCGGCTCAAGGTTGCTAGGATCGTTCACTGCCGCACAGGCAGCTTAGAAACACAAAAGTTGCTACTGTTGAAAGGTCAACGGGTTCACTGCCGCACAGGCAGCTTAGAAATTCAGCGGCTAGCGGTGATTTTTGTTGTAGCTGTTCACTGCCGCACAGGCAGCTTAGAAATGGAGAAGCAACACCAACTTCATTATTAAATTGTTCACTGCCGCACAGGCAGCTTAGAAATACTTGTTTCACTGTCTAAGTTTTAGCTATCTGTTCACTGCCGCACAGGCAGCTTAGAAAAACCTAGCATTTTGCCAACGCCAAAACCTAGAGTTCACTGCCGCACAGGCAGCTTAGAAATCAGGTTTTTACTAACAAAGACGAATACAATGGTTCACTGCCGCACAGGCAGCTTAGAAAGTCGAAGTCAAGCCTGTTGTGCTTAACATCGCGTTCACTGCCGCACAGGCAGCTTAGAAATGGTTCATAATAGTTGTAATATGATATTGTACGTTCACTGCCGCACAGGCAGCTTAGAAATGACAACTATATAGATGATGATTACGCTATGAGTTCACTGCCGCACAGGCAGCTTAGAAATTGAACGTAATCAACCATTTCATGATCAACAAGTTCACTGCCGCACAGGCAGCTTAGAAAGACAGAATCAAGAAGAAGAACACCAACAGAAAGTTCACTGCCGCACAGGCAGCTTAGAAAATAAATCTCTGACATATCGCGTCTAAGTTGTAGTTCACTGCCGCACAGGCAGCTTAGAAAATGAGAAAGGAAATGTCATGTTAGTATTAACAGTTGTGTCGGGCTAAAGCTACGACCTACAAGCAAACGTGTCGGGCTAAAGCTACGACCTACAAGCTTATGTGTCGGGCTAAAGCCACGATCTACAAGCAAACGTGTCGGGCTAAAGCCACGATCTACAAGCTAATGTGTCGGGCTAAAGCCACGATCTACAACTTCGCTGTCACATAGGCATCTGTTTTACGGTAATATTAACTAAGCTTTAATGTGTTAGTTTGAATGGAGTCAATCACGCTCATCACAAGTTAGCTTTATTGTTACGCCGCTGGCGCAGAGCAGGTGAGGAATATACAAACAACGCACCAGACATAAACGGATGCGAGGTATGAGCGAAGGCAAACCTTACTTTAACGGGTTTAATTTTATACAACATATTACCCTAAATTACTAAACCCCCATCATTTGTGTTAGTATACGCGCCTTATGTAGGTTTATACCTGCATTATCCTTTACTGATTACAGTATCAGCTATTTTGCTACTAACACGATTAATCTATTTCGTGACTTATTTAGTAGTCTTCTAACTATTTACGTGTGTTCTTTACTGCGTAAAATTAATAATAACGTTCACCCAATTACACTAAGTAATTACGAGTGACATGGTGTAGGAGTCAAAATGTTTCAGTTTAGTACCAGCACTATACTGCTGGTGTTATTTGCTTTTTATGGTTTAACTTTTCTATTCACATTAAGTATTGGCAAAAAACAAGAGAATGCCGACGGCTACATGGTTTCTAATGGCTCTGTTGGTTTTAGTATGTCTGCCGCCAGCATGACAGCCACTTGGATATGGGCAGCGTCGTTTTATGCGGCGGCAAGCTCAGGGTATAAATATGGTTTGTCAGGGGCTATTCATTACGGTTTTTGGGGCGCGCTGATGATTTTATTTATTTATCCGTTTGGCCGGCGCTTTAGAGAGTTAGCACCCAATGCGCGTACTTTAGCTGAAATTATGCATGCGCGTCATGGTAGTGCCAGCCAAATGATTTTAGCGTCTTCAAATGTTGTGGGTAGTATCATTAGTTTAATGGTTAACTTCACCGCTGCTGGTGCTTTGGTTGATATTTTATCACCACTTAGCTTTACCCAAGGGGTATTAATAGCGGGCACAGGTGTGCTTTTGTATACCTTTTGGTCAGGTTTTCGCTCTTCAGTTTTTACCGATTTTGGCCAGTTAATGGCTATGATGTTAGCGGCTGTGGTTATTATTCCTATGCTGTTTTTTGAGCTCGACGGCCCTGATTTATTTACTCAGGGTATGAGTAACTTAACAATAGAGCAGGCTGATTTCTTCTCTAGCACCGCCATTTTAGAGCAAGGTGCACCCTTTTTTGTTGCTGTGCTTGCTTACGCTATTGGTAATCAAACAATTGCACAACGTTTATTTGCCGTACGTGAAGATTTAATAAAACCAAGCTTTATTACCGCAACTATTGGCTATGGCGCTATTGTTATAGGCCTAGGTATGCTGGGGTTATTAGCGCTATTAGCGGGTGTGCAACCGGTAGACGGCGATTTAAATAATTTAATTCCGCAAATGGCGGCAACCTACCTGTCGCCTGTGATGGTGTTGGTATTATTTGTTATGATTATTGGCTCACTTTCATCTACTGCTGACTCTGATCTGTCAGCGTTGTCGGCCATTATAATGACTGACGTATACGGTAAGCACTTAAGTAAAAATAAACCTAACCCTAAAAAAATGCTTTGGGTAGGACGTGTAACTATGGTGGTTGCCACTACATTAGGTGTTATGTTTGCCAGCCTTAAGCTCGATATTCTTTCTATGCTTATTTTTGTTGGTGCGCTATGGGGGGCAATTGTTTTTCCTGTGATTGCTAGTTTGTACTGGAATAGGGTAACAAATGTTGCGTTTACCACGGCGGTAACTAGCGCATTTTTACTTTTTATTATTGCTCGTTTTGAATGGTTTGCCTTAACCGGCGCAGTAGCATTGTTTTTTGAAATAACCGCAAGCGTAGGCGGTGGTGTTGTTATTGGCTTAATGTGTTTTGGCTTTTTTGGCCGTACTGCAGGGGGGATCTTAGGGGCTATTACAGCAGTACTTTTGCTGTTTTTTACCTTAGGGTTTTTACGTGATTATACCGTATTGTTAAGCTCACTTACTGCCTATGGCGCTAGTGCCATTATTTGTGTGGCCCTAACCTTATTAAGCAATAAACGCGCTTTTGACTTTGCCGTGATTAAGCAACGTGTTGTTGAATTTAGTGATAATAACTAAGGAATAAATTATGTCTACTACCTTACTTACCATTTATGTATTAATTTGGCCTGTGATTGCCAGTGGCGTGTTTATTATTTTACTTGGATGCCTTATTAAAGATATTAAAAAAGCAAAACAAAAAGGTAAAAGTTTAGTATAAAATAAACACAGTATACCGTAATAAGGGCAGGCGTAAGCTTGCCCTTTTTGGTTGGGCTTAGCCAGTAAATAAAGCTAGCGCTAAAACGTTACCTATAAGCGCTAAGGTGTCGATTGTACAAGCACAAAAGCTTTGATATTATGCTTGGCATATTGTATACCATTATGGCGTAACTTATGACGATTGGCGTTGGCGGCTCTACTATGGAAGTTGAGCTTAATAAATTATCTGACATGACGTTAGATGTAACTGCAATTAGCAAAACAGAATTTCAAGCGCGAATAACCAAGGCACAACAATTAATGCAAGAGCAGGGTGTGTCTGCTTTATATTTAGACGCAGGGACCAACTTGTACTATTTTACCGGCTTAAACTGGTATAAATCAGAGCGTATGGTAGGGGCTATTTTACCCGCAACCGGCGAGTTAGAATATATTGCCCCGCATTTTGAACAAGGTTCATTACAAGACAATATGCTTATTCAAGGCAACTATAATGGCTGGCATGAGGACGAAAGCCCGTATACATTATTTGCTAATATTTTAAGCAAGCTCGGTATTACCCAAGGTAAAGTTGCTGTTGATGAGTCAACCGCTTTTTTTATTTTTGACGGTTTACGCAAAGCAGCGCCTGGTGTCAACTTTACTAATGGCGCTGATATAAGTGCGCCATGTCGTCAAATTAAATCAATGGCTGAAATTGCTTTATTGCAACAAGCTAAACGGATGACATTGGAAGTACATAAAGCGGCTGCACGCATTCTACGCCCTGGTATTAGCACAGTTGAGGTTACACACTTTATTAATGAAGCCCATAAGCGGGTGGGGGCGTCTGGCTCTTCTTTTTGCATTGTGCTCTTTGGTTTAGCCACCTCATTTCCACATGGTGTTAAAGACCCGCAGATATTGGCCAACAATGACTGGGTATTAATTGATACGGGCTGCTTATTACATGGTTATAACGCCGATATAACCAGAACCTATGCTTATGGCGAACCTAGCAAAGAACAGCGACTTGCATGGCAAGTAGAAAAAGATGCTCAAATGGCTGCGTTTACAGCCGCACAGTTGGGCGCAACTTGTGGCGATGTTGATGCTGCAGCTCGTGCGGTTATTGCCAACCATGGATATGGGCCAGATTACGAATTACCTGGGTTACCCCATAGAACAGGCCATGGCTGTGGTTTAGACATTCACGAATGGCCTTACTTATTACGTGGTGAGCAAACCCTATTGGCCACAGGTATGGTTTTTAGTAATGAGCCAATGTTAGTTGTACCTAATAAGTTTGGTATTCGTTTAGAAGACCATTTTTATATGGCAGAGCAAGGGCCAGTATGGTTTACCCAGCCATCTTATTCTCTTGATGACCCATTTGGTGTGGATGAAAACTCTCATTAACGCGACGCTTTTTATGAATCTAAAAGGGGTGAAATACTTATTATATTATTGCACTTAAGTCTGTTTATTTTATTACTTGCAATAAGGTAGAATGACACGGTAAAACACAATACAGCGTGTACTCTACCTACTATTGCTACTTTATGACACGTTAAGGCACCTTATATATTATTATGAATGAGTTTTTTTCTAAAATAGACCTAACAGCATTACACACACTTATATTCGACAATAAATTCTTTTTTACTTTAGTACTTTTTTTAACGATTTTTTTGTTAAAAAAACTGCTTATTAAATCAATTAAATATAAGTCTAAAAGTGATAAAAGCGATAAAAAAATAAAAATTAATATGGTAAACAATACTTTTACCTTACTAATGATTGTTGTGCTTTTTAATGTTTGGGCAGATGAAATTCAAAAGTTTGCTTTTTCTATTGCTGCTTTTATTGTGGCCATTGTCTTAGCCACAAGAGAATTTATACAGTGCTTTATTGGTTTTATTTACCTGATGTCTAGTCGGCCTTTTCGCATAGGTGACTGGATACAAGTAGGTAATTATTTTGGTGAAGTTCACTCTACTGACTGGGCAAAGTTAACCTTGCTAGAGGTCAATAAAGATGATTACCAATATACGGGAAAAACACTCTATTTACCCAATAGCTTATTGATTAGCTCGGTTATAAAAAACTTAAACTTTTTAAAACGTTATGCTATGCATCACTTTACTATTGTGCGTGATGCCAGTGTTAACCCTTTTGAATTTCTTGGGCAATTATACGAAAAAGCCAACTTATACTGCGATGATTTTAGGGATGTTGCTATTCGTTATAACCAACTGATTGAAAGTCGTCTTGAGATTAATATTGCGGGCCCAGAGCCACATATTCAAATAGCCACTTCAGAAATTGGTGATACTGAAATACTTTTTACTATTTTTTGCCCCACAGAGCAGGCACTTGAAATAGAGCAAAAACTAACGCAAGACTTTATGCACTTGTGGTTTGAACAAAAGAAGATGGCGTCAATCAGTAATCAACAATCAATAATTACCAGTTAGCAGTGAATAAAAATAGCCAGCTTTATATTGCTGGCTTTGTCACAAATAACGCTTCGCCACGTTGATAAACTCACGGCAACTATACTTTAAGAGTAAATAAAAGTGGCAAGTAGGTAAAGTGTATTAGTTACGAGTTAACAAACACTTTTGAGGGGTCAACCAAAAAACGTTTGCCAATCGCTTCTCTGCCAAAGAGCATTAGGTAGCTCATGTCAGAGCGGTCAGTTAACGTTATTTCAATTGGCCACGTGTCTTCGCCAAGTACCACGGTTGTTTCTATTACATAACGTTGTTCAACCGTTCCATTAGACGACTTTACTTTTCTTATATCACTAATTGGCGCAGTACAGTTAACAATACTGTTGACGTTATGAACGTCAGGGTGAATGTCGAATGTTACATGAGGTTTTTTATTTTTAACCGTTTTCGATATGTTATCAACATGTAACGACGAGGTTTTTGCTCCTGTATCAACTCTAACTTCTAACCCACTAATAGCTAGGTCAGGTAAAGCTATCAACTCTAAGCGGCCAATAATTGTTTTACTTTTACTCATCTTGTGCCTTAATTTATGCCATTGTTGTCGGGTAATAATAACTCGTGCACTGTTTCAATTTGTTCAGCAATATCTTCATCGTCTTCACTAAAGTAGGCAATGTGGAACATAGCTTCACCTTCTTGTACTAAGGGGATATTTTGTTTGCCAATTAATATACCTGAACGTGTCGCTTTAACGGTATCGATCACTTGGCCATAAGGGCTGCCAATTTCGGCTAACACCTGGCCTTTAGTGACTTGGTCACCCAAATTCACTAAATTATGTACAATACCACTGGCGTTCGCTCTAACCCATTGGCTGCCATTGGCAATAAAAGGCGCGACCTTTTTCTTTTTAGCGGTAGACTTTCTAGTCATGTTTAAATGCTGTAGCACATTCAGGATCCCTTTCATACCTGCGCGTATTGAAAACTCATCAAACCGGAGAGCTTCACCGGCCTCATACAAGAGTATTTTTGTTTTGTTCTTCACCGCTGACTCACGTAATGACCCATCAACTAAAGTAGAGTTGAGTATTACCGGCACGCCAAACACTTCTGCAAGCTCTTTGGTGGTAGCATCAGACATGTCAGCGCGTATTTGCGGTAAATTAGATCGGTGAATAGCGCCTGTGTGTAAATCTATACCGTAGTCACAATGTTTAACAATTTCATTTAAGAATATATACGCGACCCTGCCAGCTAAAGAGCCTTTGGCTGAGCCTGGAAAACAACGGTTAAGATCACGTCTGTCTGGCATGTAACGGCTCTGGTTTACCACACCGTAAACATTCACCATAGGCACGGCAATAACAGTACCTCGTGTTATTTTAAATTTATTTTGACGAATTAAACGGCGTATTATTTCAATACCATTTAATTCATCGCCATGAACTGCAGCACTAATAAATAGGGTAGGCCCTGGCTTTTTAGCGCGTATAATATGTACCGGCAAAGAAACCTTGGCGTCGGTATATAATTTAGCGACCGGCAATTCAATTTTTTTTTGCTCGCCTGGTAATATGTCAAATTCACCGATGGTGAGTTTTTCCATGATCATAATGGTTAACCTTTGCCGCGTGTTTTTGTTTTGTTTGGTTTAGCGTTTTTTTCTAAAAACTCAAATACCATACCTGCAATGTTTTTACCTGTTGCTTTTTCAATGCCTTCTAACCCAGGTGATGAGTTCACTTCCATAACCATGGGGCCATTTTGAGAGCGTAATAAGTCGACACCGCATAAATTTAAGCCCATTACTTTGGCGGCATTAATGGCTGTTTCTCGCTCTGCTTTTGACAACTTAACTACTTCTGCACTACCACCGCGGTGGAGGTTTGAGCGAAACTCGCCTTCTGCGCCTTGTCGTTTCATTGCTGCAACAACTTTACCGCCAATAACTAAACAACGAATATCAGCGCCACCGGCTTCTTTAATAAACTCTTGCACTAAAATATTGGCTTTTAAGCCCATAAATGCTTCTATTATTGCTTCTGCGGCTTTTGCAGTGTCGGCTAGTACAACACCAATACCTTGCGTGCCTTCTAAAAGCTTTATAACCACGGGCGCGCCACCCACATTTTTAATTAAGTCTTTAATATTGTCTGGCTTGCAGGCAAAACCTGTGCGCGGCAGCCCAACGCCTTTACGTGATAATAATTGTAAAGAGCGTAACTTGTCGCGCGAGCGGCTAATGGCAACCGACTCATTAATATTAAAAGTGCCCATCATTTCAAATTGTCGTGCAACAGCGGTGCCGTAAAAGGTTACCGAAGCGCCAATACGTGGAATAATAGCGTCATACTTTGGTAACTCTTTGCCATGGTAACGTACTGTTGAATGGCTGCTGGTAATATCCATATAACAATGTAATGTATCAATAATATCAACTTGGTGGCCCATCGCTTCACCGGCTTCTTTTAGGCGTCGGGTTGAGTACAATTTTGAGTTTCTTGATAATATCGCTATTTTCATAATATAAACCTTGGTTTATCACTTATTCTAATTAAAAAGTGATGTAATCATTGTAGCGCAGTGTATAGTCAGGTTGTTAAGTATTAAAGTTCTATATTTTGATGGGTTTGATTAAAAAAAATGATTAGATGCAGTGTGTAAAATAAAAGTTAATGGTATACGGTATTAAAAATGAAAATTGAATTATTAAGAACATTTCTTGAAGTAAGTCGCACATTGCACTTTAGAATTGCATCAGAGAACTTATTTATTACTCAATCAGCGGTTAGTGCGCGAATAAAGTTATTGGAAGATGATTTAGGCGTACTGTTATTTGATCGTAGCCAAAAACATTTAAAAATTACGTCAGAAGGCCATAGGTTAATTAAACATGCCAATGAGTTGTTATTTATGTGGCAAAAAGCGAAACAAGATGTGGGCATGGCTGAAAATGATGCTCAGCAACTTGTCATTGGCTCTATGATGTCAATATGGGATATAGTATTGCAAGACTGGTTGAAAAAAATTCACCGTAATATGGATGATATGAGCCTACTAACCAACACTTATTCGCCGATTGAGCTGCGTAAAAGTGTGCTGAGCCGGGTTATTGATATTGCATTCTTGTTTGAGCCACCGTTTGTTGAAGACCTTATTACCGAAAAAGTGGCTACAGTGCCACTGCATTTAGTGACGACAGAGCCTAATTTTACTGGTGAAACTACTGCATTAGATAACTACATTATGGTGGATTATGGCGATGCTATTAATGCGCAATACCGGCGAGACTTTCAAGACGCGACACCGGCAAAACACTATATGAGCCAGCCAAGAATTGCGTTAAATTTTTTATTAGACGCAGGTGGTAGTGCTTATTTGCCACGGCAAATGGCGTTTGAGTATTTAGCAAATAAACAATTGTATGTGGTAGAGTCGGCGCCGGTTTATTCACGAGAAATATTTGCAGCTTATCTTGCTAAAAGTCAAAAAGCCGCGATTATTGAACAAACACTGCAATTGTTTCCGTACGTGAAAATATAACTAGGTGAAAAAGTAGTTAATGAGCGCTTAATATTGCTTAAAAAAAGACTCAAATTAAATAGCCCACTTAGATAAATGAGCTAAGTAATTTGAGTCAATAAACATGTTAATAGTTAACGTTTACCCTTCAATGGGTAAGGTTGTAATGCGTTTATAAGCGCTATTGTCTAACTCTTCATTAATGCATGCTAATAAATACAGTGGCAAGCTCTCTTGTGCTATTTCTTCTTGTATTGCGTACTCTTGGCATTCAGCAAGCAAGCTTAATAAATAACTTTTTGGGGCTGCTTCTAATGCATCTTCGTTATCTTGGCTGTAAGCCAAGGTACTAAAAAGCGCGAATAACACCAAGGTGAATGTTTTTTTCATGGTTGTATTTTCTCTCTTGTTTAATTGTGCTTTGGCTAAAAGCAATGCTGATACGCATTGCTATTAACTATCCCAGTAATCACTAAAAGAATTATTTTCTTTTTCAAACGCTTTACGTTCGCGAATAGAATCTAATTTCTGCCGAGTTTGGTATTGTTTATTAGCCGCTTTTTTTGTATTGCTTTTAATGGTTTCTTTATTTTTAGAGCTATAGGCAATTTCAAAGCCTGCGATGCCAGTGTCAAAAAATAAATCTTCATCACCTTCTTCTTCAATATCACAATCACTGTCTATGCCAATATCAGCATTTGCTTCTTCATAAGTATTTATGTTCATGACTTACCTTATATAAAGTCAGGTTGTTGTTTAAACAAAATAATGTACTTATATTGATACATTGAAAAGCGAAATATTTTTATCTGTTTAATCAAAAAAATTAATCAAATACGGGTTAGGAATAAAATTTATAATGGCTATATGCTAATAGCACTTAAATATACGTGCAGCAAGATGCGGAATTAAAGGAAGTGATGAGTGAGGCTGAGCAGACAAAGCCAATATTTATTCGGGTATGAAGGCCGGAGAAAATATTGGCTCAAAAGAGATAGTTTAGAGGGAACTCAGGGTGTTAATGGGTAATTAATTGCAGGTTTTTATTAAAAATAAAGCTGAGTTTATACTAAAACCACTTTTTCTTTTTGAAAAGCCATACTTGTAATATTACCAGTGCTATTAGTATTAAAATAAATATACCAAAAGCGCTAGTGTTGTCTGCGCCGGGGATGCCGCCAACGTTTATGCCTAGTAGCCCGGTTAAAAATCCCAAAGGCAGAAATATTGCGGCAACAACAGATAAAACAAACATACGGTTGTTCATTTGCTCTGTTAAACTATTGTTTATCTCTTCCTGACACACAATGGCTCGGTCTTTGATTGAGTCTAGGTCTTCAATGTAGCGGGTTAGGTGATCAGAGGTTTCGCGTAACTGTATTTTTTCTTCATTTGAAAGCAGAGTGATTTTATCGCTGACCAACTGGCTCATTGCTTCTCTTTGCGGTGATAAATAACGTCTCAAAGATATTATTTGTCGGCGTAAGTCAGCTAAGTCATTACGTAAATCATAGCTACTTAACATTAAAGAGTTCTCTTCTATGTCTGATACTTTTTCTTCTATCTCGTAAAGGGTTTGGCCCATTCTTGCGATTAAATTTTCGGTGATCAGGGTGATAAACTGCGCAGCCGTTTTGGGCCCACAGCCGTTATGAAAGTCTGTTGCTATGTCTTTAGTGGAAAGTAGGGTGCGATATCGGGTGCTGATTATATTGTCTTTCGTAAACCAAATGCGAATAGAAACCATGTCTTGCGGGTCACTATTGGGGGCTAAGTTTACCCCCCTTAATGATAACAGCACACCGTTATTGAACAGGGTCGCTCGAGGGCGTGTTTCATCGTTGAGTAGGGCATTAATAACAACAGGGTTTAATTGTGATTGTTGCTCTAGCCATTGCTTAGTATTTGCTTGGGTATAGTCAAAATGTAACCAATATGGGCGATTAGTGTCTAACGTATGTAGCGACGAAATAGTGTCGTCTTGGCTTTGTTGGTTAAAATAATAACCATAAATAAACTCAGCTTGACTCATAATTACCTCAATAGTTGTACTGTAAATACTGTTTGTTATTAGCACTCGTTAATTTTATAACAGCAATAATGTACCAACCCCTAAAAATGCGATAAAACCAAATATGTCGGTAACGGTTGTTAGTATTACCGCGCCTGACAGGGCAGGGTCAATATTCAACTTTGTTAATATCCATGGTACCCATACACCCGACAGTGAAGCAACAAGTATATTGCCTAAAATAGCGATACATATGGTCATTGATAACATCGGGTTGGCAAACCAATAATAGGTAATAATGCCAATCACTGTCGCCCAAAGTATGCCGTTTATTGCGCCTACTTTAAGCTCTTTTATTACAATAGCGTGCCGGTTGGCGTCGCTGATCTGCCCTAAAGCTAAGCCTCTAATAATTAAGGTTAACGTTTGGCTTCCTGATATGCCTCCCATGGACGCAACAACAGGCATTAATACCGCTAATGCCACAACTTGTTGTAATGTCGCTTCAAAAAGCCCAATAAACCACGACGCTAAAAATGCCGTGACTAAATTAATCCCTAACCAAATACCGCGGTTTTTACTACTTAACCAAATGCTTGAGAATAAATCTTCTGCTTCACTTAAACCCGCAGAATGGATTAAGTGATTATCAGTTTGTTGCTCTTTGTATCGATAGGCGGTGTGTAAATCTAAATGCCCGGTTAAACAGCCGTTTTCGTCAACAACAGGTAGGGCTAGTTGGTCACTAAGAATAACAGCTTCTGCTGCTTCGTCCATATTTTTGGTGGCTTCTAACGGCATACACGTTTGGTAATTAACATCGGTTAATGGCATGTCATCATTTAAAAAGAGCAGTTTGTTAACAGGTATTTCACCTATTAATACTGATTTATTATCGATAATATAGATCACGTCGTTTGCGCTATTTTTGTCTTTAGCGCAAATTTTCTTAGCGGCTAATACTTTTAGCTTTGCCAATACTTTATTTTCATTAAAGCTTTGCCAACGTCCTACTTCATCTTCGGTGTAATCTTGCGATTTTTTAAAATGTTCTCGTTGTTTTTCTGTCATTTTAGAAATCGCATATTCAATAAAGCGATCACTTAAATGTTCAGTGAGCTCAAGTAAACTATTGGCGTCTAACTTGTCAAATAAGGGCAAGGAGGCATCATCATCAAGTGCATTTAATAACATTTGCCTCGATTCATTTTTCATTTCTAAAAAAATGTCTTGTTGGTACTCGCTACCAAATTCTTGCCAAAGCGCCAAACGCGGGGCTATTGGAAAAGCTTCCAATAAAATAGCAGCATGCTCGGGCAAGAGTTCAGCTTCAATATCTAAGGCAATAATATTAATAGGCATTTCATTAGTGAAAAGCTCATCTACTTTTTCAATGTACTCAGGTAATAACTCTAATGACATTACATTTCCTAATAGGGCGGGTGTTTAATAAAAACTTTGGATTAAGCTAAGTTAAATTTTGCGTTTTAGTTTAATTAACCTTTCGCGATAGAATCAACTTATCATATTATTAATAAAGTAAAAAACGTGATGGACATGCCAAAGTTACAGCCTTTTGCAATTAAAACACAACACTTTTCATTATATGCCAAGTTATGGCGATTACTTTTTAGAAAAAGGCAATGGCAACTACTAGAAGACTGGCATTATGTTTTACCTAACAACAGAGTTGTTATTCCACAAGGCTTTGTTTTTGATGGTAGCTCTTATCCGTCATTGGTGTGGCTATTTTTTCACCAACAGGGTTGTTATTAATTGCTGTTAATTGATTACTTTATGTGGCTCATTTGTACTAGTTTTGGCTGGAATAATTGGCTCAGCTTTCAGGGTGAAAAAGCCACGGAATTGTTTCCTGTTGCACTGAAAGACAATAGATAGATGAGATTGTGATACGTTTGCTTGGCATATAACAAAAAAGCCTGTAGCTTTTTAATAACAGGCTTGTACGTTAATATAGGCTACTCAATGAAGAAGGATTCAATAGCGCCACGTTTTTGCATAGTAACAAAAACTTGCTTACCATTTTCGCCGCCAAAGGCAACATTGGTTGGAAATTGCCCTTTAAGCTTTATTTCACGTAATAACTTACCTTGGGGAGAAACAACGGCAATAACGCCTTTGCCGTAACGGGCTATATATAAATTTCCTTGTAGGTCTGCTCTCATACCGTCTAAACCATGGTCAGAAAAATTAATTAGTAATTGTTTATTGCTGATATTACCCTTGCTGTCTAATTGATACTGCCAAACATTACGCTGCACACTTTCGTTAACATACAAAATATTGTTGTCTGGGCTTAGCGCAATACCATTGGTTGTACCCATACCGCTTTCTAATAATACGACTTGGCGATCATGCCCTATGCGCCATAAATTACCGTCATTAGCAGCCCAGTTTGGATCGCTCGCAAAAATAATACCTTGGTGGTTTATAGCAATATCGTTAGGTTGATTCATTAAAGAAGAATGCGCGTAAACATTAACATTATTTGTAAACTCTGCCGCAAATTCTGCCCTTAAGTGAGGGGCTAGCTCAGTATTTAACTCTAATGCTGCTTCGCTAGTATTATTATCGCTTACGTTAAAAGCTAATTGTTTTGATAGCGACTGGTTGTTAATCATTAAAATATTATGATTAACATAGTCGGCAATATACATATTCCCTTGCTGGTCAAAACGTATGCCATTACCAATTGAGTTGTTAGGTAATAAGGTAAGTAAGGAAACTTCATTTTGCCCTGTTACGCGCCCAATAGTACCGTTTTGTTTATAGTTAACTACATAAAGGTTACCATCTGCTCCAACTGCAGGGCCTTCTACTCCCTGAGTAAATGTATTGTCTGTTACCCAGTCTACACTCTGATATACAGCTTGTTGGTGGTGCGAGTCAATTATAATGGCACTACAGCCAGCTAAAAAACAAGTAGCTATAGCCGTTGGTAATAATTTTTTCATAATAAAACTTCTCTGCTTAAGGTAAAATTAGCACCTAGTAGGAAAATAGAGGCTTACTTTAGTAATAGTTAATATAAGTTTTTGTTATTTTGGCAAATAGCCAGTAGTTGTTGCAATGGTTTAATAGCAGCAAGCACAATCTCTTGCTGCTTGTTTTGTAATGTGTTTAGTTGCCGTATAAGTTTATCTGCTGGGTTTACTGGATTTTTAGCCTGTAAATGTTGTTGAGTTAAAGGACTTTGAGCTTCACACAGGTTAATAACATTATTTGCGAGTTTGTTTAATGTGTTTAGTTCAGTGGCTAAGCCGACTAAGCCGCTAAAACCACGGTTCTTAGCTATAAATTTGTTAAGTTGTTTTTCAGTATCTTGCCATGACTTTAATATACTTTTAATATCGGAGAAAGCAGTATTGTCTTCTGCTGTGTATGTGTTGATTAACTTATTAAGTTTTATAAGTGCATAACTTTCTACAGGGAGAAAATCAACTAAGCTATTCAACGGAGCTAGTTGGTGGTATTTATTTTGTTGATACTTTATATGATGGCGAGTGTAATAATGTGCTGGCTCAATTAATTCGGTTAAGCGCATTAACAGATTCATATTTTGTTTTGTACTGGCTTCACCAAGATACGCTGACAGGCCATTTAACATTTGTTTGTTGTGTTTTAGGCCGATAATATTGTCTGAATACTTGTCTATAAAAAATAAACGTTGGTACATATTATCAATACTGGTTAATTGTTGCGCTGACCAAAGTCGCTCAGCGATAACAAACAGGCGTGGCCAGGTACGTAGGTCAATATTATTTTTTGTGACTATTTCACCCCAAAGAGTTGCCTCTGCCCCTAATATATTATGTACTTGTTTGGCAGTAACATGGTTTACAGGCGCTAACTTGGGGGCGCCTTTGTCACTTGCTGTTGATACGGTTTTGTTTTTTACAATGAGAGGGTAATAAGCATTACCGATAAATACACGGCTATTAGCCGTGTTGGTTGATAAGATTTCTGGTAGTGTTTCTGCTTGTTTTAAGTTCAACTCAAATTTTAGCGGCCCCATCCAACTGTCTGTTGAAAACACTAAGGTGTTGCTAGCGTGCGTTTGGGCCGCGTTTTCTGTTGTGGTAGATTTTAACAAGTTAACCTTTTGAAAAGCCTTATTATTGAGTTGTAAATACCCCGTTGAATAGGGTGTTTTTTGGCTGTTTTTATTGGTTGTTAAAATAAAAGTGCCAGTCACATTTGTCCCTTTCAACCTTGGAATGCTTAATTGCCAAATATGAAGAATATCGTTTTTGTTAAATAGGGTAGTTGTAGGCTTTTTTTGCTCGGAAATTGCTTGATAAAACTCAATGCTTGACATTGGATCGTTGCGATAATGGTATGCGCTATATTGGGGTTGATCAATATAAAACCCTGTTGATAATATCCCTTGATAACCATAGCTTGTAAACTGGCTTAGTGATGCTAAACCGCGCCAAGACTGAATAACAATATCTTTGGGTAAATCGGGGTGATAAATCTCGTCCCAACCCATCATTTTACGCTGATGTTTTGCCAATATTTCTTGTGCTTTAACATTAAAGAAATGTTGTATGTCATTGCTTGTTTGCAGGTTTTTTTCTTGCATTAATTGCTTAATGTTGTCGTTGTTAAGCCATTGTTTAGGATTAACTTCATCACCGCCAATATGCAGGTAATTGTCAGGAAACAATGTGGTAATTTCAGCAACTATGGCGTCGATAAATTGATACGTTTTTTCATTACTTATATCAAGTACAGGTTCAAATACACCCCAGTGTCTTTCCATAGTATAGTTTTTTTGTTCTGTTAATAACGCTGGGTAGGCAACTGCAATTGCAGAAGCATGACCGGGTATGTCAAATTCAGGAACCACGCGAATACCTAACAGGCTGGCATAAGCGACAAGATCTTTTATTTCTTGCTGGGTGTAGTATAAGTTATCTGCAGCAAGTTGATGCAACTTAGGGTAGCGTTTTGACTCTATTCTCCAACCTTGGTCATCAGTTAAGTGCCAATGCAAAACGTTAAGTTTAGCGGCAGCCATACCATTAAGTTGGCGTTTAATATCGTGCAAGGGGATAAAGTGGCGAACACTGTCAATTAATAAACCGCGCCATTTAAACCTAGGATTATCCGTAATTTTTAACTGAGGTAACAGTAGTGTTGGCAATGTCTGTTGCACTGGCTTTTGAAGGGCAATGTCAGCATTACTGTGTGTGTGATCAACAGCAGAAATTAGCTGTACTAAGGTGGTGAGTGCGTGTATAGCACCAAAATCACTGTTTGCTTCAATAAAAACAGCTGTGTGATTGATGTTTAATTGGTAACTTTCATCGTCACCTAACCTGGGTAACTTGTAGTTTTGCTTAAACGGGTTATGGCTAGCGTCGTCAATTAAGCTATCAGTACCGACAATAACGAGAATGTCGGCTTGACTTATGCGCTGCACGGTATTTAAGTGGCTAAAGTTAAGGTGAGTTAATTGTTTAAGTTGCTTTTGTAAGCGTGTTACTGTTGCTTGTTGTCTTTCATTACTCATGCCTTCAATATAAATATTGAGTTTTGGCTTTAACTGATAATAGCCAGTAGTTACGCTTATACTTTGCGGACAGGGCATTAGTTGAAGTAAGCAAGTATCATTAACCGCTTTAGCTGCTATGCCAAAAGAGGGGAGTACCAAGCACAGCCCCGAAAAGAGAGGTTTAATTACCAATTTATATAACACGACTATTTACCTTAATTATTTGTAATAATGTATTTATTATTGCTTAACCATTAACCATTAACCATTAACCATTAACCATTAACCATTAACCATTAACCATTAACACTGACTCTTAACAATTTCGGCCCTTGAGTAAGAAAGGTTACAACAACGCCAGCTAAAGCAGCGCTAATAACAGCCGGTATAATTGAATTGCCTAAATAATCTAGCCAAGGTGGGTAACTACTAACGGCTAAAGCGGTGAACATACCAACTAATAAGCTTGCCATTGCTCCTTGCCAAGTAAAAGCAGGCCATAAACGGCCTAACAAACCGCAAACACACATACCAGACATTAGCACTGCTATCATTTGTGTAATGTAGCTAATAATATTGTTAGAGATAAGTGCCAGCAGTAAAGCAATACCAATGGTGAGTATTAAGCCCAGTCTAGACAATTTAACTACTTTATTTGGCGTGGGTGGTTTTTTGAAAACTACACGGTAAATATCGGTTAATAAAATACTCACACCTGCTATCGCATCAGAGCTTGCGCTTGATAAGGTTGCTGAGATCCCGGCAATAATAATTAATACCCCTAAAGCAACAGGCATTACTGTTAAGGCGATATGAGGAAAGGCAAAGGCTGGGTTGACTAGATCATTGGTTATAGCGTAAGCACTCATACCAATAATGGCTGGAATAATTGAGAAGGCTAAATAAAGCCCACCAGAATATAAAAATGACTTTCTAATACCGGCAACATTTTTACCTGAATATATGCGCTGGCGAAAAGAAGGTGTTGCTAAAACACCGACTAAAATTGCTAAAGCTAATGAAATGGCAGGTAATATGCCAAGGTTATCTAAGGCAAAAAAACTGATGTTTTCTAACGGTTGTGCGGCCAACATAGTGTCCCAACCACCGACATAGTCCATCGAAAAATAGGCCATTAAAATAAAGCCGATAAATAGAATTAATGCTTGAATTGAGTCGGTCCATACCACAGCGGTATAGCCACCAATAACGACATAAATGGTAAAGCTTAAGGCGATAATCAATTTTGCCCACGTAATTTCAAGCCCTGTTAGCCAAGATAAATATAAGCCACCACCAATTATATGTGCGCCCAACCAGCCAATGCTTGCGCCATAAATAATAAATGCTAAGGTATTTTTGACATAAGGATTATCATCAACATAATAAGCAAGCTCTTCGCTCATGGTGGTAAATTTTAAATGCCTTACGGGCGCAAAAATCCAGGCTAATAATAAAACACCAATAGAACCACCAACGCCGTATAAAGCGCCAGCCCAACCATTGTTATAGGCAAAACCTACTGCGCCCATAGAAGAGCCAGTACCCACCATGGTTGCAACAGTCGTCCCTAATGATAAAACAAAGGGCACATTGCGCCCTGCAAGCAAAAAGTCATCGCCAGTTTTTTGTTGCCGAGAAACAAACCAGCCAACGGCGATCATCGCCAAAATGTAAAGAATAAAGGCAATAATAAAGAGGTGATTCATGAGCGTTTTATCCTCAAATAAACATTGTTTTTATGCCGGGTGTATTTATACTTTTATGTTTATTGGTTGGCTGGCGCTTTATAGCAACTAACGTCAACTTCCACTTTACAATCTACCACGAGATCGGCCACCATACAGATGCGTGCAGGAGGGTGTGCACCAAAGAATTCTTTAAATACTTTATTAAAGGATTGAAAATAGCGTGCATCGGTTAATACAACAGTTACGTGAACAACATGTTTAAGAGCAAAACCTGCTTCGGACATAATGGCTATACAGTTCTCAATTGCAATACGCGACTGCTCAATAATACCACCTTCAATGACTTCACCTTGGCGCATTGGGGTTTGTCCCGACACTTTTAACCAACCGCCCGCTTCAACGGCACGGGCAAAAGGCAAGTGTTGTCCGCCAGTGCCTTGACCACCTTCAATACCATAACGTGTAATTGTCATTTATTTTCTCCTGTTTTTATTAAAGATTTCATTGCTGTATAAGAGCTTATTTGTTTTATGCATGTTGTAAAAAGGTGCCCGCACCTTGGCTATTAAGAACAAATTTTGCATTGTCGGTCGCTGCTTGGTAGCTTAACTGTCCATTGACCCAAACATGCTCTATGCCTTTAGAAATCGCAAATGGAGTGGAAAAATCAGCCATGTCGGTAATAGTGTCAGCGTTAAAAAGCACGAGGTCTGCATAATAGCCCTCACGGATAAAACCTCGTTCATGTAATTGAAATTCGGTTGCTGAAAGGCCAGTCATTTTGTGGACCGCTTTAGCTAAGCTTAATAATTTTTCGTCGCGACAATAATGGCCTAACATACGCGGAAACGTGCCCCATAAACGTGGGTGTGGATGTGGGTCACAAGGTAAGCCGTCTGAGCCAATCATACTAAAAGGCAGGGTTAAAAACTGACGTACATCGTCTTCGCTCATATTATGATAGACCGCTCCAGCAGGTTGTAATCGTTGTGCGGCAACTTGTAAGGAAACTTGCCATTGTTCGGCTATAGCACTTAAAGTTTGTTTGGCCTTGTCAGGGTGGGGGGCTGACCAAGTGATAAAAATATCAAAGTCTTCAGTGACTTGTTGTAAATCTAAGGTGCTAGAGCTGGCGTGGTACGGATAACAGTCACAACTAATTTTTTGGTGCTTTTGTTGTGTTGTTATATGTTTAGTGATCTCATTTGCACGACCCCAATTGTTTTTTCCAGCGCACTTTAAGTGAGAAATAACCACAGGTACTTCGCTTTGTTTTGCTACTAAAAAAGCTTCATCTAAAGCATCAATAATGCCGTCAAATTCCGTTCTAATGTGGGTACAATAAATTGCGTTAAAACTTTTAAGTTCTTTCACTAATGCGCTTACTTCAGCTTTTGAAGCCATTTGAGCATTTTTGTAAGCAAGCCCTGTGCTTAGGCCCTTAGCACCGTGAACCAAGGCAAGTTTTAATAGCTTAACCATACTTTTTATTTCAGCGTCAGTTGCTGGCCGTGCTAGGTTATCCATTACTTGCGCCCGTAAACTCGTATGGCCAACTAACGCAGCGGCGTTAATGCTAGGGCGCACCTTATTAAACTGGTTAATATATTGCTGTAAGGTCGAGTATGAAAACTCATTATTTTTACCTAGCAAGTTAATTGGGTCAGGGGGAAGGTTAGTTGAATGATAAGGGCTACCACTAATACCACAGTTACCAATGACAACGCTGGTAACACCTTGGCTAATTTTGTTAAGCATTTGTGGGTTACGCAGCAGTTCTAAGTCATCATGGGTATGTACGTCGATAAATCCTGGTGCTAATGACAGTCCTGTCGCATCAACCACTTTTTTAGATTTTTGTGATTTTAAGTCACCAATAGCAACAATTTTATCGTCTTTAATAGCAATATCTTGCACTGATGCAGCCTTACCACTTCCGTCGAAAACGTGACTGTTGATAATTAAAAAATCGACTTCTTCAGTTTTATTGTTAAGTGTTGCTGCATCATTATTCACGTATTAGTCTCCAAGTGGCAAGCGGTTGGGTTGAGGGGGAACTTGATTTTCTTCTCTATGTGTATCCAGTTGCACTTTCAAACGGCGTAATTTCTCTCGAGATTTTCTTTGATTAGTAATTGCTAATTCGCTCGACAAAATATCGATGGCCGCTAACATGACATACCTAGCGGCACTGGGTTTAAAAATATAATCACTTTCTTGTGTTTTAATGGGTAAATGAAAGTGTGCAAATTCAGCAATCTTACTATCAGGACATATTGCAACAATGGTTGCGCCATATTCTTTTGCAATAGTAGCGGCGCTATAAACGTCAGGGCTAATGCCACTGAGCGACAAGCAAATAACCACATCACCTTTATCAACCGTTGCTGCTGTCATTCTCATCATCATCGGATCCGCATGTGCATTACTATGGATGCCTAGGCGAAAAAAACGATTTTGGCATTCACTTGCCATTAAACTACTACCGCCACCAACACCAAACACTAAACAATGTTTTGCTGCACAAATCTTTGCACTTGCTGCTTGGACAACGTCATCTTTGATCAAACCTGAGTTCAGAGACAAAATATCGTGAATAGACTGGTAAACGTGTGAAATGTCATGCTTATCAACAGTATCTTCATTCGTAAAACGTTCGCCTACGGCAGCAGACTGTGCAATTTTTAACTTAAAATCTCGAACATTGGCGCATTTTAAGGTTTTTGCTAAACGGGTTATGGTTGCATGACTCACTTGTGCCTTTTCAGCTAATTCATTAATGGCTGAAGTGGCGGCAAAATTTAAATCACTTAAAATAAATCGCGCAACTTTCTCTTCTGACGGGCTAAAATGTCCTAAGCCCTCTTTTATACTGTTAACAATATCCATTAGTTCTGCTCTGTGGTAGTAATGTGGCGTTAATGAAATTTAATAATGAAAGCTCTTTTTAAAAAAATGTTTCCATGGTTTTAGTGACAATAAAATTGTCGTTGATCAAACCAATATAACGCCATTTATCAATGGTTAAGCAGGGGTGTGAAGTTGAAAAACAAACTAAATCACCCGGTTGTGGCGAGGTGTTTTGATCAAAAGTCATCATGCAATGTTGATCCATTATATTGGTTACTTTGCTACTGCCTTGAATTTTAGTGGGTTTTTCTGTGCCAGGACGATAGATATATTCAGGTGTAGGTAAACCTGCATCAAAAGCAACATCTCTTTTGCCTAACCCTATTATGGCAAGCCCTGACTCAGGCACTGAATGAATATACGCCCACAATGACAAACTAGAAATAAGATCGCCTGAAATATCGCAGGCTAATTGACTGCGGTTAAGAATATTATTTTGTGCTGTTTGGTAAATACCCGTATCGTGTATTAAATAGCAACCAGGACGAATAATGGCAGTATAATTAATCTGTAGTAATACATTGTCTGTCGTCAACGCTTTAGCAACAACATCATACCAAGCAGAGCCAGCACCGGTAATAATAATATTATCTGTGTCAAACTTGTTTGCGATATGCATCTTACTTATTAAAGCGTTAACACTTGAAATAAAGCTTTGAATTTTTTCTTCTGCAGCTGCTCCATGAATAACGCCTTCATAAAAGCTGATTCCGCATAAAGATAAACAGGGATACTGTGCGATAGTAGCTAACAGCGGTGTAATATTTTCGGTGTCACGCCAACCACATCTGCCTTGTGCTACGCCTATTTCTATCAGAAGGTTTAACTGAATATCTCTGGTAGAAAAATATTTACCGAGGGCGTGAATATTTTCTAATGAGTCAACAAAGCAATAAAATTCGGTGGAGGTTGTTGCTAATAAATCAGCAATTATTTGCATGTGATATAAACCCACCAGTTGGTTAGCTAATATAATACGTTCAACACCATGATTAGCCGCATTAATCACTTGTGGAACGGTTGCTAAACTTATGCCCCAGCAGCCATGATTTAATTGCACTTGAAATAGTTCAGGTGCCATAGATGTTTTGCCATGTGGCGCAAGCTTTACCGCCGACTTGTCACTAAATTCTTGCATCCATTTAGCATTGTTGATTAAGTGAGCTTCATTAATAACAGCGATAGGGAAACTCACTTCCTCAGCAAGTAAATTCCATCCGGTATTTTTTAATGTAGCTAAACAGCCACTACCTTTTTCAAAGGAGGCTTGTTCTGTCGTAATTTTAATAGTGCTAGAAGTTGTTGCTTTCTTAGTCTTCATATTATCAATATTTGCTGTTGGATTAACCGGCATCAAATCACCTAGTTTATTGCGTAAAATAAATTAGCTTTCGCTCAATCGTTGCTGTTACAACTATTTTTAAAAGCACATAATTATAAATAGTTGTTGATTTAGTATGCATACTAATGTTAAAAAGTAACAAGTTCAATATATTTCTTTTGTTAGTTTATAACTTTGATGGAATGACAAATGACCATAATTGCGCTTAAAGTGAGGGATTAGTAAGGATATAGAGGCTATACAGGATGAAAACTCACGTTTGATAACCATCTAATAACAGATTAATGGTTAGCTGATGTTTGTTTGCCAGTAAATTTTTTATATGTTGTTAATGTAGGGTAAATATTACAGAGGAGGTAAACTTGTTTTTGCAAAAGTTATGTTCTAATGTT
The DNA here is from genome assembly GCF_056238625.1 of Colwellia sp. F1. NCBI lineage: Bacteria > Pseudomonadati > Pseudomonadota > Gammaproteobacteria > Alteromonadales > Colwelliaceae > Colwellia > Colwellia sp. F1. The sequence continues at coordinate 168,228 of NZ_JBWDLI010000003.1, read as the reverse complement.
AACCATTAATGACAACGCTGTCAGTATTTTTGATAACGCTGTCATAATGCGGGTAATTGGGGGGAGGAGTAAAAAAACGCAGTTAGCATAAACGCCACACTAAGACATTAACGCAAAATACTGAAAACAAGATACAACATTAAAAGAACATATTAATACCGATAAAACCAAAATTATAAAAGTAAAAAGAGGGTTAAAACATGTCTAATCAATTTCAAAAAAAACGTTTAGTAATGGCAATATCAGCCGCTATTTCGTGTTCTCTACCTGCATTAGCAATAGCACAACAAGTAGAAACTCAAATAAAGCAAGAGCAAGCAATACCAGCGGTTAATGAAGCCGAAACGACAGAAGATGCAACGGAAGTTATTGAAGTCCGTGGTATGCGACAAAGTATACAAAGTGCACAATTACTGAAAAAATATGCCGATACAGTCAAAGATGTGATCACTTCAACAGACATTGGTGCATTACCAGACAGCTCGGTAACCGAAGCTCTTCAGCGTGTACCGGGAGTAACGATTGAACGTTTTGCTTCATCAAGTGATCCTAAGCATTATGCTGATGAAGGGACTAGCGTGCTGGTGCGTGGTTTAGATCGCGTGCGCAGTGAAATTAACGGGCGTGATTCTTTTAGTGCTAACCCTTATGGCGGCTTAAGTTATGAAGATTTCCCTGCTGAGTTATTAGGTGCAGTAGAGGTTGTAAAAAATCAAACTGCCGATCTTATATCGGGTGGTATTGCTGGTACGGTTAACTTAGTAACGCGTAAGTCTTTTGACTCAGATGAACGGTTAATATCGGTGAGCGCAGCAGCGAATTATGCTGATTACCGCAAAGAAACAACACCGTCGTTTAGTGCGCTTTTTTCTGATAATTGGGATACTGACTCTGGAAAATTTGGTGTTTTGGTTGCGGCCTCTAAGTCTGAGTTTCAAACACGAGGTGATGGTTTTGGTTTAGGAAACTTTCATAGCCGTGGGCCAGCAGACACCTTTTCGTATGATGAGTGGGGCACACCAAGTCCGGGTATAAACTCAGGGCAATACTCTAACCCTTGCATTCCGGGGGCAACAGACTGGCGCGCTTGTGGAGAAGGTTTTGAAGACACAGTGCAATATACCGATAGCGATCAAGCAAACTATACACCGCCATTTGAAGCTGAAGAGCTTGAAGGGCAACCTGAGGGGACAACATGGTATGCACCAGCTAGTTACACCATGACGTCAGCAGAAAATGATAGAAAACGTCAAGGTTTAACTGCTTCTTTGCAGTGGCAGAGTAATGATGAAAGAATTACAGCAACGTTAGAGCACATCAGCTCAAAAGCGTCTTTAGAGTGGCGAGAGAATGTTATAGCTTCAGGCGACCGCGGCTTCTTACCCTACGCACCTAATGCAATTCAGTGGTTTGATGGGCTCGATGAAAATGATAGCAGCCACCCGTTAACTGTAGATGCTAACGGCTATGTCACCTCAGGTGTTGGGCGTTCAAACCATCCAGAGTTACCACTGCAATTTCGCTCGCGCTACAATTATAACGAAAATACGGTAAAAGATACGTCGTTAAATTTAATACTAAAACCCATAGACCGTGTAACGGTCGCCTTAGATTACCAACGGGTTGATTCAGAACAAATTGTACATAATAATTCATTAACTTCGCGCATTAACGGTAATCAAACCCATGAACACGCGCCATTTTTCTTAGATTTACGTGGCTCTACACCAACACTTGAATTTTTAAACTCAAATACTTCTACGCCACCAGACGTAGCTGCGCCGACAGTAGCAGATGAAGAAAATCCAACGGTATACACGCATCCCATTTTACGCTTAGCGTCAGGTATGCAACAAGAAGAGCACAATGAAGCAACCTCAGACAGTTATAAAGTAGACTTTAAGTACGAGCTTGACGGTGCTTTTACTGCGATAAAAGCAGGACTTTATTATTCCGAAAAAGAGTTAACTGTTCGTGATACGGCTTATGAAGGTTGGCAAGCACTTGGTACACCGTGGAATGCTGAAGCTTCTTATAATGCGTCACCACAAGTTGTTCCTGAGTTGTATGATCGTGTCAGTTTTGCCGACCACTATAATGGCAATACTCTGATAGGCGCTAATAACAGCTTTTTGTTTCCACGTATGGACCTAGCACAAAACTATGGACAAACCTTGCGTGATGGCTGTGGCACATGGAGTGCACAAAATAATGCGATGGATGGTAGTGGTGGTTGTGCTGCGCCATACGCTGATTTAGCTGATCGTTCTTTTAGCCATTTTGCTCCTCGTCATATTAGCTCAAGCAAAACAGAGCGAACTGAGTTTTATGTTCGCGCTGATTTTGACATTGAGCAAAATGATATTTTAATCAAAGGTAACTTTGGCTTGCGTTATGTTGACTACCAGTTGCAATCGACTGGCGGCATTAACTTACCTTCAGCGTCTAGACGCGGTACCAATGAAGAAGACTCGCTTTATCAAGTTATGCAAAATCAATACCCTAGTATATTTGATTTAGCGTCAGGTCAGTCAATCACTAGTACCATAGATGGTACAGATTATTCGACAGTTTTACCGAGCTTAAACCTTAGCTTTGGTTTAACCGATGATTTTGTTGTTAGATTTGGTGCTTCTAAAGGACTTTATTACCCAAGCTTAGTGGATTCAGCTAATAAAATGGTGGTTAGTTTAGATTATCAAGAAATTTATCAAAACCCAGCAGAAGGTAAAGATGAAGAGACGAACCCGACGGTGGATCTAGAGAATATTGAAATTAGTGCGAATGCGCGTAATGCTTTCTTAGAGCCTGAAGAGTCGGTTAACCTTGATTTAACAGCCGAATGGTATTTTGCACCGGTAAGCTCGTTAACTTTTGGTCTATTTCATAAGAAAATGTCAAATATTATTCGTAATAAACAGTTTTCTACAGAACTTGACGTTGATGGTAATACCTACCCTGTGTCAGCTTATGGCCCTGCTAATACAGGTTCAGGTACTATTCGTGGTTTTGAGCTGTCTTACAGCCAGTTTTACGATATGTTGCCAGGGATATGGAGTGGTTTAGGTTTACAACTTAACTATACTTATATTGATCAAAATGGTTTAGAAGACCCTAATACTAATCCCACGACAAAGCTTGAGTTCAACGGTGCTGGTGTACCAATTACCGATAACCGTAACAGTTTCCGTCAGTTTACAGGTTTACCACTGCAAGGTTACTCTGATCAAAACTACAATATTGTTGGTATGTATGAAAAGGATGATGTTTCTGTGCGTATCGCTTATACCTGGCGTTCAGAGTATTTGTTAACCTTACGTGAGTCTGAAGAATTTGTACCTGCTTATTCAAAAGCCCAAGGTATGATGGATGCGAGTTTCTTCTACACGATTAACGACAATGTTAAAATGGGTTTACAAGTGAGTAATGTATTAGGTACGGATACACACACTCAATATCAACAAAATCAGGAAGGAAGATTAACGGATGCATTTTCGTTCACAACAGACCGTCGTTATGCATTAACTGTTCGTGCTACTTTCTAGCAGTAATATCGCAAAAAGTAGAGCCAAACGGATTAATTAATTTGTTTGGATTAATTAATTTGTTTGGATTAATAAGGCAGTGTAGTTTTAATACTACGCTGCTTACTTTATTACTATTGGGTTACAGATAAATAGTGTTATGTCGTTTCAGTATGAAACCATGATGATAAAACCAGATTCACTTAAAGCGGCTATTAAATATGCAAAATTCTATAAAATCACTTTGTATTGTTGGTGGTGGCACAGCAGGTTGGATGGCGGCAACATTACTTTCGAGTGTTTTAAGAGGAAGTAATATTAACATTACAGTAGTCGAGTCGCCTGATATTGCCACCATAGGTGTGGGTGAATCAACCGTGCCGTCAATCATGGACTTTCTACAAGCCTGTCAGATTGATCTTAAAGAATTTATACAAGCAACCTCAGCAACGTTTAAATTGGGTATTCGTTTTGACGACTGGGTAACACCGCAGCAGCATTATTTTCACCCCTTTGGTGCAGTCGGCAAGCCTGTAAATGGTTTTGATTTTTATCAAGTTTGGTTAAAGTCACTTGCTGATGGCCACAACACACGTTGGCTTGACCATTCTCCCGGCGCAATTATGGCTGAAAATGAACGCTTTATGTTACGGCCAAATTTAGCGAACAATAGTGATGCTCAGAACTGGGTATTATCAAGTTATGCGCAAGCGCTTCACTTAGATGCAGTGAAAGTCGCTAGTTATTTACGTGCACTTTGCTTTAAACGCGGAGTGACAAGAATAGAGGCAACCGTAAAAGATGTTGTGTTAGATAAAAACACAGCATTTATCAAAGGCCTGGCATTAGATAATGGTGACATGATAAATAATGACTTTTTTATTGATTGCACAGGCTTTCGCGGCTTGTTAATAGAAAAGTCGATGCAGGTAGGTTTTGATAATTGGTCACATTATTTACCTTGTGATCGCGCTGTGGCCGTTCAAACGGAACAGGTAAGTAGTCCATTACCTTACACAATAGCAACGGCACAGGCGTCTGGTTGGTCTTGGAAAATTCCCCTGCAGCATAGAACAGGTAATGGTTATGTTTTTGCAAGTCAGTTTTGTAGCGATGAAAAGGCAAAAGAAACGTTACTTAATAACATTAGCGGCAAGTTGCTAAATGAACCAAGAGTCATCCCATTTGTTACCGGTAAACGAAAAAAAATACTGCATAATAACTGTTTAGCGTTAGGGCTTGCGGGCGGGTTTTTAGAACCATTAGAGTCTACAGCGATACATTTGGTATATAAAACTTTAGTCCATTTTATAAAATATTTTCCAGACCGTGATTTTAACGCTGATAATGAACAAGCGTTTAATCAAAACATAGATAATGATTACGAAGAAATTCGCGACTTTATTATTTTACATTATTGTACTTCAAAGCGTAATGACAGTGACTTTTGGCGCTGGCGACAAACAATACCAGTACCAGAGTCCTTAAGTGAGAAAATACGTTTATTTCGTGAAAGAGGGCAGCTTGAGCATAAAGCGGGACAGTTTTTCACCCGTGATAGCTGGTGCTCAATTTTAGAGGGAATGAAAGTGCGTCCGAAAAAGTATCATCCCTTACTTGATGCCTTTCATCGTGAAGATTTAGCGAACACCCTAAATAACAATGTTAAAAGTATTCAAACTATAGTACTAAAAATGCCAAACCATGCTGACTATATTCAGGCGCACTGTCGCGCTAACACTAACTAAACATGGTTCATCACACAGGTGTGTAAATAATTACATAAAAATATATGACGTTATATAAAAGTATTCCAGAGTACAACGGCAATGACTCAACGCTAAGTAAAGCGACATTTTTTGAAAAAATTGCGCCTACTCAAAAGCCGGTGGTAATTCGTAACTTTGCTAAACACTGGCCATTAGTCGCGTCTGCTAAAAAGACACCTCAGGATTTTGTGAACCACCTGAATAAGTTTTATACCGGCAAAAAAGCCAATATGGTGGTCGCGCCTCCTGCTGCGAACAAGCGTTTTTATTATAACGATCAGATGACAGACGTAAATTATTTAAGTGGGGAAGAGCGTGTTGATTTATTTTTAGGTCGGCTTTTAGCGTTAATTGACAGAAAGGTTTATCCTGCTATCTCAATGCAAAATGCCCGTATAAATGATATTTTACCAGGATTAACCGAGGAAAATTACTCGGCGCTTTTTCCTAATATAGTGCCACGTTTATGGGTAGGCAATGAGGGAATTGTTAGCGCTCATTATGATGGCTCTGACAATGTTGCTTGTGTAGTCGCGGGACGGAGACGTTTTGTGCTTTTCCCGCCAGAGCAAACGGCTAATCTATATCCTGGATCTCTCAATTTTACGCCAGCAGGCGCGCCGACCAGCTTGGTTGACTTTAACAACCCAGATTTTAAACGCTATCCTTTGTATAAGCTAGCCCTGGCAGAAGCTTACAGTGTAGAGTTAGGTCCAGGTGATGCTATTTTTATTCCCATGCTCTGGTGGCACCATGTTGAGTCATTAGAGAAAGTGAACGCACTGATGAATTACTGGTGGAATGGCTCTTCAGCTCCGGATGCAATGCCGCCTAGCCCAATTGATAGTTTAAATATTGCGTTACTGGCCATGCGCTCGTTAAGCCCAAAACAACGTGATGCGTGGCGGTGTATGTTTGATCACTATTTATTCAGACAAGGTGTTGATCCTAGCGCTTATATTCCTGAACACCAGCAGCATATATTAGGTGAAATGTCGGCTGAGTATATTGATGCGATTAAAACACACTTTGCTAACAAGCTGGGCCAGTAAAGTTAAAGACAGGTAATTAAGTTAGATAAGGCCAACGCAAGCGTAAGTAAGTAACATAAATGAAAGATTTATCTTTAACTATGAGTAAGTAACAATGTTAAATAACGATGGTACTCCGAAGAAAATTTTAATTGTTGGTGGTGGAACCGCGGCATGGATAGCGGCCAACTTATTAGCGGTAAAATGGAAAGAAACGGAAGTTTGTTTAGTTGAGTCAAAAGACATTGGTATTATTGGTGTTGGTGAAGGGAGTACGCCGCATTTAAAATTGTTTTTTGACACCGTCGGTATTGCCGATTCAGAATGGATGCCACGGTGTAATGCAACCTATAAAAACGGTATTACCTTTGAAAATTGGTCAAGGGTTAAAGGGTTTGAATCCTACTTTCACCCATTTGCTGCTCAAACCGATGATGTATTCACCTCACCTGTGTTTTTTAAAAATATTGACGCGCGTATGCAAGGCTATGACGTTAATGCACACCCAGATGAATACTTTTTAGCCTCTTATTTATCAAAAAATAAGTTAGGCCCTTTGCCTGATGAATGTTTTCCTTTTGGGGTTGCTTACGGATACCACTTTGACTCAGCACTTTTAGGGCAGTTTTTAGCAGAGAAAGCACAAAGCTTTGGCGTAAAAAGATTATACGGTACCGTTAGCGATGTTTTCGTTCAAAACGACGGTGGTATAAAGGGCGTCAAGCTTAGTGATGGTAGCGTTCTAGAGGCCGATATTTTTATAGATTGTACTGGTTTTAGAGCTTTACTGCTGCAAAAAAAGTTGCAGGTAGAGTATGTAAGCTTTAAAGATGATTTGTTCAATGATTCAGCAGTTGTTATGCCCAGTGAGGTAACAACAAAACTGCCAGTTGATACAAAGTCTACCGCGCTTACGCATGGTTGGGCTTGGCAAATACCGCTAACCAATCGTTTTGGTAACGGTTATGTTTATAGCAGTGATTATATTAATTCAGATCAGGCCGAAACTGAGCTTAGGCAGCACTTAGGCTTATTAGACAGCGATACTCAGGCCAGACATTTAAAAATGAAAGTAGGGCGTGTTGAAAAACATTGGTATAAAAACTGCCTTGCTGTTGGTTTATCGCAAGGTTTTATTGAGCCCTTAGAAGCCACCGCTATTGCGCTTTCATTTAATACTATCGCACAATTTATGCAGTATTTTAAAGAAGGTCAGGGTAGTAATAAATTTGAAATGGCTTTTAATCAAGATATAAACGCGAGGTTTGATGGTATTAGAAACTATGTTGTGTGTCACTATAAAGCGAATCAGCGTAATGATACAGCTTACTGGCGAGATAATGCTGCTAATAATAATATATCAGATACATTAAAGAATATTTTACATCTTTGGCAAAATAGCAATGACTTTGCTGGCAATATGGTTAAATATAAGTTGTTTGGCAGTTATCAACCTAAGTCGTGGGCTTGTTTACTTGCTGGTTACGGTGTGTTTCCAAAAGCCAATGCAGATAAAACGGCTGACTATTCGATGCACCATCAAGAAATGGACGGCTTGCAAGATTTTATTCGCCGGTGCGCATTAAATTTTAAAGGTCATAATGAAATGCTGCACCGTTAAAGTTATTTGCTTGCCGCCCAAAATGCCTGAATGTATATCGGGCATTTTTATTTATGCTTTACCTAGTACCTAGTATCTAGTATCTAGTACCTAGTACCTAGTACCTAGTATCTAGTACCTAGTCTTTACTCCACATCCATCCCGGTACGCATGCTATCGATTAAATCACCATTGTCTTGTAATATTTGCCATGAAAAGACCCCCGCTAAACCGTTATCTTTAGCCCAGGTGGCTTTTGCTAGCGTCGAACGTTTATCATCAAAAGAAATGAAACCTTGTGTGTTAGGATGAAATAAGTAGGCTGCTTCAGCTTGTTTGTCATAACCATATTGATACCCTAATGGAGGTGTGGCTATTAAGTCCTTGTAGGAATAACCTTTTGTTGCAATAGATTGGCTATTATCATTAAAGCGTTTACCTTTTGTATTATCACCTTGCCAGCCACTGTTGGTCCAGCCTCGGCTATAAAATGCGACACCTAACACTAGTTTCTTTGCGGGAATGCCTGCAGTAATCAGGTTATTGATCATACCTGCAGCGCTTAATGTATTTATATTAACGGGGAATAAGTTTGCATGGTGGCCTGCCTGACCATCGCCCACGGCAAAGTCGTAAGTCATCGCAAATATGTAATCCATGGCAGGAGCTGCTTTTTGCCAATTAATTGCTTGAGTTTTGGCTTTGCTTCCACTTACTGCCGCTGTTAACTGGTAGTTTCTACCAGTGCGGGCTTTAAGTTGATTCAGTTGTGCACGTAATTCTTGCATCATCAGGGCGAATACTTGTTTTTCATTTTCTGCTGCTGCGCCTTGTAAAGTTGCTTGATGGTTACCGCCACCACCTGGATATTCCCAATCAATGTCAATGCCGTCAAAAACATCATGTTTTGCTATAAAGTCAACCGCCGACGCTACAAAAACCTTACGAGTAGATTCGCTCTTGGCCATACCATGAAAAGGATTCGAAAGTGTCCAGCCACCAAAGGAAGGTAAAAGTTGCAAGTGTGGGTGTTGTGCTTTTAATTTTTTAAATGCAGCTAATTCAGCTAATGCTGCTTGTTCATTATAAAAAACTACTGAATAAGGGGGTTTGTCTTTGCAAGCGACCTTAATATTTTTTTGTACCGCCTTGTTGGCGCCACTGTTGTCTCCACACAGAGCAACAAAGGCGTACAGCACGTGACTAAGTTTCTCAGCAGGTAAGTTACTAACGGCACTGGGGTTGGCGTTTTCGAAGTAATAACTGGCTATGACAGGTTGTTTTACATCGCTTGTTGGGCTTATGTTCTCCTGCTTGGCGTTTACAGGTAAATAAGTAAATAAGCAGAAAATGGCAGCGTATTTAAACGACAATGAGTATTGCTTGACTAGTGGCATAAAACCTTCTTTTTACATGATGGCAAAACACGCGGTGAAATACGATTTTTTGTCGGGTTAGTGGGATTTTATCTTAACATAAAAATATTTATTTAAAACAATAGCTAGCTATACTATAAACAACAAGAAAAGTATTTTTGATGGGGTTTTTAAGGTTGATACTCTGATAAAGTTATCAGCGCGGTTGTGGCAGTAAAACACGGTTAAAAATGTGCTTGATAAACTAGTAATATAAGCTCTTAAGTAAACTGGCCTTGTTTAAACGTTACTTTAAAGAGCAGCGGTTAAAAAATCTTTTTTTGAATTGACGTTGATGGAGTCGACTATCACTTCTTCAATCGACATTTGTTGACAAAACTGTTTAATAACAGCAAGGTCAGTATGGCTTGTCTGGGTTAAATCTTTTTGCATTATTCCGTCTACGTAAGCACTGTTACCATTGAAACAAATATTAGCAATGGCGCTATAGGGTTGGCCGTACTGCTTTACTCGTAAGGCTCTTACCATTTTCACTTCAAAAACCCAGTTACCTATTTGAATACGACGGTTTATCATTTCACTCATGGTGTTGTACCTTTACAATAGCTTAATAGACGTCCATGTAGTTAATGGTTAATAATCAAAAAAGCCGGCTATAAAGTTGGGGAGTAGCCGGCTAAAAAAAGGGGTTAACTCGTGCAATCAATTTTATATTAAATATAAAGCGATTCAACATTTAATATAAAAAGGAAGTAGTAAAACTAGTCGTCACTATTAACTATTTGTATTGCGTTATCTTTCGCTTTTGCAAGGTAACGATTAAATTCTGCTTCATTAATTTCTTCATCTTGATTTACATCAATAGCGTTGAACTCTTCTTGCAACAATGTATGCTGGCTAGTAGCAACTTCTGCTTGACTCAACGTACCATTATTATCACTGTCTAGCTCAGCAATTAATGTAGAAAATGAGACAGGCGCTTCCGTGTGTATTTGGTCAACTTGAGGCTTTTCTACCACGTCAGTAAGTGCATCATCAGCACTGACAAAACTAGAAGCAAAAGCCGCGGTAATCACTATAGCAGTAACTTTAAATAAACTAATATTTTTCATTTTTAGATCCTTTATTTTGGTTATCGAGCAAACCTCGATAGTTATTTACTATAAAACACATAACTTCGCTTAAGGCATTTAGTGTATTCATTAACATTAAATCTGTTGTGCAATGTTATGTTGTCAAAGGTAATGAAGCACACACTATGCCATTATTTTAAGTTATTGATTTATAATGAATAATCTGTTTTTACTGTGGTGAGGCTGTCGCCATATAGCAACAGGTTATTTAATTCTATAAATATTTAGCTTGTTAAATATAGTTTATGTCAATAAATGCTAATTATATCAATGATTTATAGTTATGGTTTTTACCTTCTGCTCTTGTCTCCGATTAGAGACACCATTGTATTTTTTATTAAAATGGCATAAAAAGGCACGGAATAAATAATATGTGCTATTTAGGTCTAAGCATTATTTGTATGTGCACGGGGTAAATAGGTTGGTAATGAAGGTAATCAATAAAATGGCTCGAATAAAACCGCTATCAATAAAGACACTAACTTTCTTGGGGTTTACCTTGGTCGCACTACCGTTAGTGTTGGCACTTTTATATAGCGCTAATCAAGTTAACGAGCTGTCTAAAAAAGGGGCTGATGCTATTTTCACCGTGGCTGAGTTAATTAATACTAATCAACAAATTAATAGTACGTTAAAAAAAATGGAGCGTTATGCTAGCCAGTATTTAGTTTTAAAAGACAGTGAGTTAAAAGATAACTATATTATTGAGCAAAAATTATTATTGGTAACTAGTCAGCAGCTATTGCAATATAACGATGACGAAATAAAGCAGTTAACTAAACAATTTTTACAGGCAATAAAGCAAGTACACCAGAGTATATTAACGCCAACGCTAGGTTTGTCAGCCGGGTCAGAAAACGACAAATTCACATCTGGTTCAACGGTATCTGGTTCAACCATCTCAAGTATAGGAAAGTTAAAAATAGCAACAGAGCCAGCCACATCAAAAAACATAATATCTGCACAAACACAACCAACTGCACCTGAGTCAGCATTAGCAGAGCCAACACCGGTTGTTGTATTTACTTCTTTAGAGGCGTTACAAAAACAATTTAAACAATTGATCAATATAAATGAAAAAATCACCGTGCGCAGTCGTGAGTTTATTAATCAACAAGCGCAAAAAATTCAATATGCTACAGCGAAAGTCAGCCATACTTTATTAACCAGTTTATTTATTATTCCGGTTACTTTATTGATTGCGGGTATATTTATTATGCTAATAACGCAGCCACTTAGGCGGTTAATTATAAAAATAGGCTTGTTACAACAAGGAAATTTTGAGCAAGAAGATGGTGCAAAAGAGCCGCAAGTTGCTGGTTTTCTTGAAATTAAAGAAATTAATGATGCATTAAACAGTATGCGAACTCGGTTACATGCATTAGCGTTACAAAAGTCGAGCTTTATTCGGCATATTTCGCATGAATTAAAAACACCTCTTGCGGCCATTAGAGAAGGTACTGAGTTATTGTATGATAACAGTGTTGGTGCACTCAATGATGATCAACAAGAAATCGCTAAAATTATTCGTAATAGCACTAATCGTTTACAGAGATTAATTGAAGAGCTACTTGATTTTAATATTGTTTTAGACTCAACCAGCTTACAAGATAAGGAAATTGTTAACCTGCCTGAGCTCGTTAACCAAGTGTTAAAAGACAGAGCATTAGACATTAAGCGTAAAAATATCAATATCAACATTACTCTCTGCAATATTGTTTTTGAAAGTAACACAAAACAGTTAACTGTTATCATTGATAACTTGTTGTCTAATGCAATTAAATATTCGCCGGAAAATGGTGTTATTAGCATTGAAGCAGCGCTTGATAAGCAGCAACTGACCTTGTCAATAAGTGATGAAGGTGATGGCATAACAGCAGCAGAGCAAAGTAAAGTGTTTGATGCTTTTTATCAGGGGCGAGCGCCGAAAGATTATAATATAAAAAGTAGCGGGTTAGGTTTAACGATAGTGAAAGAATTATTGATGAGATTAAATGGAGAAATATCCCTGGTTAGCCAAATAGAGCCGCCGAGCGGTACAACAATGAAAATTACACTTAAGCATGTTGTAAAGGGAGAAAATGTATGAGTTTAGTGTTACCTAAACGCTATAAGAGGCACTATGTACGGCAGCAAAAAACTGCTTGCTTGAGTCCAAAAAGCCAGACCAGGTTATATAAGGTTGTGATCACTTTTTTGCTCTGCTTATCCACGTTCGCATGTCAAAATAACGTGAGTTCAGTGAATAAAATGCCGCCTGTTAATACGGCAAATTTCGGCCAATATTATTTGGCTTTAAAGAATTTATCAGCAACGGAGTTGCAACAAGAAATAGCACAACAAAAATTAAAAAAACGTGAAGGTAATATTGAAGCAGAAATTAATTTAATTTTGTTGTATAGCTTACCTAACTCACCGGAGCATAATGTCTATACGGCAAAGTCACAATTAAATGAACAGTTAAATAAACAGTTAAATAGGCATCAAACTTATTATTTTAGTGAGGCCGATCAGGCTTTTATTCGTTTACTCAAAGATCAACTTAATCAACAGCTATTTTTATTTCAAAAGTTAATTAATCAAGATCTTGCACACGACAAAAAAGAAGCAAACTATCGGGTTCAGGAGAAAAAACAACGTAATAAAATTGCCGCACTAGAATTAACGGTAAAGCAATTAACCAAACAAATTACACAACTTAAAAAAATTGAACAAACTATCAGTGAGCATGGGCAATAAATCATGAAACCATTAAAGTCACCGTTAACACAATCTATGGCTAGTAATGAGCAAAGCAAAATATTAATTGTCGATGACGACCCGAGCTTATTGCGCCTGTTAGGCATTCGTTTATCTGCGGCTGGCTATCAAGTCGAGTCGGCCGCAAATGCGAAAATTGCGCTAGGTATACTCAAGAGCTTTCATCCTCAATTGGTGATCAGTGATTTACGCATGGAAGCAATGGACGGTATGGCTCTTTTTGAGCAAATACGGCAACAGTCACCTAATATCCCCGTTATTATTATGACAGCACACGGTACGATTCCTGATGCCATTAATGCCACTAAACAGGGGGTTTTTAGCTTTTTAACGAAACCCTTTGAAAGCCAACAATTGCTGGAAACAGTGGCACAGGCTATACGTTTACAACCCTCAAACGCGAGTAATACAGAAAAACAAGCCAGTTGGCGGGAAAAAATTATCAGTCGAAGCGCCATAATGGAGTCATTATTACAGCAAACTAAGCAAGTGGCGATGAGTGATTTTAGTTTACTTATTCATAGTGAAAGTGGTACAGGTAAAGAGCTATTAGCACAAGCTATTCATCAAGCTAGCCATAGAGCAAAAATGCCCTTTACTGCCATTAACTGTGCAGCCATCCCTGAGCAGCTATTAGAGTCAGAGTTATTTGGTCATGTTAAAGGCGCGTTCACTGGTGCTGATAAAAGTTATCAAGGGCTATTTCAAGCCAGCGATGGTGGCACATTATTTTTAGATGAAATAGGTGACATGCCAATGGGTTTTCAGGTTAAGTTGTTAAGGGCATTACAAGAAAAAGAAGTTAGGCCAGTAGGTAGCGCACAAGCAGTAAAAATAGATGTGCGAATAATATCGGCTACCCATAAAAATTTGCAGCAAGCCATTGAAGAAAAAACCTTTAGAGAAGATTTATACTACCGCTTAAATGTGGTTGAGTTGGCACTACCTCCGCTGGTAGAGCGTCGTGAAGATATTCCTTTACTGGCGCAACATTTTCTTAAGCACAGCAAACAACACACGACACTGGATATTAATGGCTTCTCACAAGAAGCAATGGAAATATTAATAGCAGCGCCTTGGCCAGGCAACATTCGGCAGCTACAAAACGTGGTTGAACAAAGTGTTGCTTTATCAAGAGAAAATATTATTGTGGCAAGCTTAGTGAAAAATGCATTAAGAGATGAAACCAGTGCACTACCATCATTTCAGCAAGCAAAAGATGAGTTTGAACGCGATTACTTAGCGAAGTTACTAAAATTGACCGCTGGAAATGTATCTCAGGCGGCTAGAATAGCGCAGCGCAACCGTACAGAATTTTACAAACTCCTCAATCGTCACCATTTAACGGCTGAGGCATTTAGAGCGCAGGGGTAGTGCTTACTGAGTGTAAATTAACTTTTAGTGTTTAGCCAAGCAGCAAAACTATGAGAAAAAATATGCGCTTTATATGAGTTGAACAAACTCCAGGCTTATTTCTGCTTTAGAGTACCAAGAACAAGAAACCCCTTTGGGCACAAATAATGCCTCTCCTGGGGATATTTTATATTCATTCTCTAGTAAGTCAGTGCAAATAAGACAGCCAGATTTTACTAAAATAAACTCATGATAAGGAAAAGTAATTGTGCCGGTTTTAAAGGCATTGCCTTGCCACACGCCTGCCGTTAGTTTTTTATCCTGGCTTTGATATTGTAATTTTTTATTAAAACCGTCAGACGTCTTTTGCCAAGGGTCTGTATTGTTTTCATTAATATGAATTAGGGATGAATATTCACTGTAAACAAAAAGTGATTGCGCAGGCGCTACGTTTTCGGGCGGTTGATAAACAACATAAAAGTTGTGTACTGTACTGTTTGCTTGCCATTGGCAATCGAGATGTTGTGGAATAATAACGCTTTGCCCGGCAACAATTGGTTCTACTGTGCCGCTTTGCTTGTTTTTAATGTGGGCCGTTCCATTAATGATAGCGATAAATTTATCCCCATCAGCGGTATTTATCCGGTTAAGCTTCTCACTGTTGTTGTATACGCCAAGCTGTAAACCAAGTGCTTTTTTTTGGTAATGGCGGTTGTTAGTACTAGCGGATAATTTAATAATATTTTTGTCAGGCATAGAGAAACAGCTTCTTGAGAGCATCACAAGCATTTATTGTATCAGGCTTGTTGTTTAAAAAGTAAAGATAGCTAAAAGTACAGTATTAGTATATAACTTAATCTTAAGGTGAATGATCAAAGCAGCTGGTAAAGTCTATTTCCTGTTTTGAGTTTCTCGGTGTTTTATTAACAGCGTGTCACTATTCATCAAATGGGAATTTCCCTCACTGCATCTCCCTTGTTAACCAGGGGGATCCTTACCCGGTGACTCTGTCAAATAACCAATGACCTTAGTTAATGTAAATACTTCTGATGATAATGATAATGCATTATTACCTGAGCCTGTTTGTGAAGCACTCTTTGAGTCTATAGTAAATGATATAATTGAAACAGGTTACAGCATTCGTTTGAACATGTTACCTGAAGGGTTAAGCCATATGTTATTACATCATATGCGCGAATTACCCGAATCAAACTTTAAGCGGGCAGGTATTGGCCGTGCTAAAAATCATAAGATTAATGACCATGTACGTACCGATGAAATTTGCTGGATAAACAAACACACAGATGCTGGTGCTGCTTGGATTACTTGGGTAGCGGCCTTAAAAAACTATTTGAATAGCCGTTTATTTCTCGGTTTATTCTCGTTTGAAAGTCACTTTGCTCGTTACACAGCGGGTGATTTTTATAAAAAACACAAAGACGCTTTTAAAGGTGAAGGGAACCGTGTGTTATCTGTGGTGGTTTACCTTAATCAAGACTGGTCTGCGACTGATGGCGGTGAACTGGTGATATACGATAAACAACTCTTAAGCACAGGGGATGTTGAATACAAAAAAATTACCGTTGTGCCTAGTTTTGGTACGATAGTGGTGTTTTTAAGTGAAGAGTTTTTGCATGAGGTACTACCGGCAAAACGTGACCGTTACTCTATTGCCGGCTGGTTTCGCTTAAATAACAGTATTGCCAATAATGTTGATCCGCCAAGTTAAGAGAAACTTGACTGTTCGTTGCTTGGTTATTGATTAAGCGTTTCGTTTACTTGATCAAACTCAGTATTTCTTTAAACTCTGTGTCTCGACAATCTTTTACTAGTTCATATAGGCACATCTCTAGCCCAGTAATATCAACCCCATGATGGCGTAACTTTTCTATTGCTAAGTTTTTATTTTCTTGGGTGCGTGACGAGATACAGTCAGTAACCAGTTGTACTTTGAAACCAAATTGGTGTAAGTGTAACGCTGTTTGATAAACACAAATATGTGCTTCAATACCACAGATAAGCCAGGTATCAACATGTTCATTATTAATTGCCTCAATAAAATCAGGCTCAGCGCAAGCATTAAAGGTAAATTTAGTAATAGCAGGCAGCTCTTCAAGGTGTGCGTTTAGCTCGTTAACAGTCGCACCCAGTTTTTCAGGGTTTTGTTCCAGTAAAACAATAGGTAAGTTAAGCGCCTTTGCACCTTTTATCAGCTTCGCGCAATTGGCAATTAATGCGTCACTATTATGCACCAAGCGCGCAAGTTTTCCTTGTATATCAACTACAATTAACCCCGTGTTCTCTTTATTTAACATAGTATATTCCTAGTATTTAGCCTTGCCATTATTTATTGCATACTGTTGGCTTAATGTAGCAGAGAAGCATAAAAGTAAATAGCGTAGTATTAAGCTTGTCGGTAGATTGAGGGGGGATATTTTAGGTATTGCTGATCAAGACAAAGGTAAAGGCGCTAGCAATAGCACGCTTTATTCTAATGAGTTTTCGTAATTCATCTTGTTTCTTAGTTCAACTTGTATAGTATTATCATTCAATTTTTACAGTAAACAGTTTATATAAAGATAGAATACAGGTATGTTAAAAAAAATTAATACATTAAGTGAACTTTACCAATATTTAGATAGTTTATTTGAACAAGATATTGATGGCGATACTTTATTTGCCAGTGGTTATCTACGTGGCTTTATTTCATTAGCTGGCACAGACAGTGGCGACGAGCAACAGCTAATTTCCGCGGCTTTAATTGATAATGTTTCACAAAGATTAACCCGCGCAAAATCTGAGCTTAGCCCGCAAGACCATGCCATAGTGCAAAACTTTTGGTTAAGATTACAGCAGGTTATTAGCAACTAATCTGAGTGTGGCAGCGTTTGTCTGATGATATCTCGAATAACAAAGCGATTGGGGCTTAGGTTAAACAGCATTTTGTTATCAACAGGGTAGGGAGTGCCACATAAGTCTGCTGCTAAAATATCAGCAGCTAATGGTGCTGAACATAGACCACGAGCACCAAATCCCATCATGACATACATATTTTCAATAACAGGTGCAGTTTGTCTATACGGCCAATTTTTGTCTTTAGCTAGGTGTGGGTAAGCAGTAATATGTTTCTGTATATCTGGCATTGGGCCAACTAAAGGGAGGTGATCTGGAGACATGCAGCGTAGTCTTGACTTGCTACTGGCAATATCTTTTGTTTGCCAAGCTATTTTTTGTGCAAGGGCTGGTAAGCAATTTGATAACATTGACAAATTAAATTGATCTTCTTCTGGCCTAGCACTTGTATGTGTGTGGTTAATATTAAAAGTTGCGCCAATACAGTGGATTTGGTTATGCTTAGGGGTAAGGTAACCTTTATGACAAATCACCGTAGCTAGCTCGCTAATATTAGCATTGGTTTTCATATTTGTGACTTGCCCTTGCACAATACGAAAAGGTAATTGGTTTAACCATTTAAAATCAACCATTTCTCCACCACCGCAAAAAATAACAGTATTGGTTTTAAAGTCACCTTGGCTGGTACTTAATAGCCAATTTTTTTTATCCGTACTTTTAGCTACTGATATATTTATTCTTGTAATCTTCTTCACTAAACAATTATTGACAACTTTTAGACGATTTGTACTTTTTGCAGCATTGATTATTTGCTTTACCGCATCTTGCGGAGATAGCCAGCCTGCGTGAGGCATAAACAAGCCACCATAGGGCAAGCGAATATTGGCTAGTTCACTTGCTTTTGCCGCATCAACACCATGTATAAGTGCTGTTGGCCATGTTTTTAGTTTATCAAGTTTCTGCTGGCGCTTAATAAGCGGTTCATTATAGGCGAGCTCTAATAAACCACACCACTGATGCGGAAAATTAAAGCCCTGTGCAATAACGCCATTATAAACTGCCTTAGCTCGCCAAAAAGCTTGTTGATAAAACAAGCCAACATCATCAGCTTGTTGATAAAGTAAGGGGTATAAAGCCCCAATAGCATTGCTTGAAGCCCCTTCGGCTAAGCTATTATCTTTACAATATAAGGTGACTTTTATACCCCGCTCGGTGAGTGCCAATGCCGCACAAGCGGAAGCAATACCTCCACCAATAATACTGACATGTTGCGGCTTAGCATTAACAGGGCGCAGTTGGTAAGCTTTTGTTGAATTAGGGTTTTGTTGAAAAATACCGGTTAATATTTCACGCTTACTACCCAGGCTATTTATCTTTTGTATACGAAAACCCGCTTTTTTCATATGGCGCCGCACAAATCCCGCAACTGTAAAAGTCGCAATACTCGCTTCTGGCTTAGATAAGCGACTTATTTGGTTAAATAATGCTTCACTCCACATATCTGGGTTTTTGGCAGGAGAAAAGCCGTCTAAGTACCAAGCATCAACTAAACCATTTTTGGGTGAGTTAATGCCGGATAAACCTTTGCTTGCATCATCAACAAGTACTTTAAGTGATACTTGTTGATTGAAAAAATTACAGGAGAATTCGGTTAGATTTTTATCTTCACAAAATAGTGCGGGATATTGCTCTAAAAGCAGGTTAGCGAAATAGCTTAACTGGGGTAATGCTTGTAACGCCTTAGTTAATTGTTGTTTGCTAAGTGGATATTTTTCAATACTGACAAATGATAATTTAGGCAGTGTTAGTGTAGGAGTTTGTTGACGTAAATTATGGTACACCTGTAAGGTCAATAGAAAATTAAGACCGGTACCAAAACCCGTTTCCATAATGCAAAAAGGGCTTGTTGCCGCTTTTAATCTATTACCGATATCATTAGCGTGTAAAAAAACTTGTTCGCTTTGCTGGTAGCCAGATTCACTATCAAAATAAATGTCATTAAATTGCTTGGAATAAGGAGTGCCGTCTTGTTGAAAGGTTAATTCAGGGGCTGGTTTTACAAATTTTTTCAAAATAAACGTTATAAATGTGTTGTGCTAGTTTGCTGTATTTTACGTCAATTTTTGTTTTAGATCAGTATTATTATATTTTTATTAAGTAATAACGTAGATATTCTATCGCTAACATTATATTATGGCGTACAAGTGTACGCTGGTTGATTTTATCTTAGCTAACTCCTTGTACCAGTGAGTAGGTTAAAAACAGCCAGTATTCTGTATAAGCTCTGAATTGTCCCAATTTATCTTTAATTTTAATAAAACAAATGGTTATTTAAATGAAACGTGTCGTCATCACCGGTATCGGTATTGTATCTAGCATTGGTAATAATGTTGATGAGGTTTTAGCCTCTTTAAAGTCAGGTAAATCAGGGATCACTCATTCAGAGAGTTTTGCTGAGCAAGGTTTAAAAAGTAATGTTTGGGGTAAACCAAATATTGATATTAAAGATCATATTGACCGTAAAGCATTACGTTTTATGGGTGATGCAGCAGGCTATGCTTATATTTCGATGGATCAAGCGATTAAAGATGCTAAATTAACTGATGAGCAAGTCTCTGATTTTAGAACGGGTATCGTTGCTGGAAGCGGTGGTGCTTCGTCAGCAAATATTGTGGCCTCAAGTGACACTTTACGTAACCGTGGTATTCGTCGTGTAGGTCCATACGCTGTGCCTAAAACCATGAGTAGTACAGTTTCAGCTTGTTTAGCAACTCCTTTTAAAATTAAAGGTGTTAACTATTCTATTAGCTCAGCTTGTGCAACGAGTGCACATTGTATTGGTCATGCAATGGAACTGATTCAATTAGGCAAACAAGACATTGTATTTGCAGGCGGTGGTGAAGAAGTAGATTGGTCATTAGCAATGATGTTTGATGGTATGGGGGCTTTATCAGCAGGGCGCAATGACACGCCTGAATTGGCTTCACGTACTTATGATGCTGACCGTGATGGTTTTGTTATTTCTGGCGGCGGCGGTATGGTTGTCGTTGAGGAATTAGAGCATGCATTGGCTCGTGGTGCCCATATTTATGCAGAAATAGTTGGCTATGGCGCAACATCAGACGGTTATGACATGGTAGCCCCAAGTGGTGAAGGTGCAGTGCGTTGTATGGAACAAGCCATGCAAGGTGTTGAGGGTAATATTGATTACTTAAATACTCATGGTACCTCAACCCCAGTGGGTGATGTAAAAGAGTTAGGTGCTATTCAAACGCTATTTGGTGAAAAATCACCAGCGATCAGCGCAACAAAAGCTATGACGGGACATGCACTCGGTGCGGCTGGAGTTCATGAGGCAATATACTCAATTTTAATGATGGAAAATAACTTTGTTGCCCCGTCTATCAATGTTGATAACCTAGACGAGCAAGCGAAAGGTTTAGATATAGTGACAGAAAAGCGTGATGCTGAGCTTAACTTAGTGATGTCAAATAGCTTTGGTTTTGGTGGTACTAACGCCACCTTAGTAATGAAAAAATATCAAAAGTAATAACCGTTTAGTGTTTTAAATTGAGTCATATTAGGTACTTTATCTAATATGACTTTTGATCACTATCCTCACCACAGCATGTTATTTTATAACGACCAAAGTCACCAGTGTGCACAAAAGTAACGCTTAATAATACTGCTAATATCCTGATTTTATTGATGTAAACTTAATGAAAATATTTTTTGATGAAAACATGCCTTACGCAAAAGAATTTTTTAGTGATTTTTGCCAAGCAGGTGATTTAATTCCTTTTTCAGGACGAGATTTGCAAGCTAAAGAAGTAGCCGATGCTGATGTGTTGCTAGTGCGCTCTATTACCCAGGTCAATGAAACACTGTTAAAAGCCAATAAAAACCTCAGTTTTGTTGGTACGGCCACCATAGGTACCGATCATATTGATCACAATTATCTGGACAAACGAAACATTACTTTTCATGCGGCTCCCGGCTGTAATGCTATCTCTGTTGCTGAGTATGTTATTAGTAGCTTAGTTGTTTTAGCCGAGCGTTACTTGTTAGACTTAAGCCAACTTACTGTGGGTATTGTTGGCGGTGGTAACACAGGTACACGACTCAGTGAAAAACTCACAGCATTAGGAATGTCATATAAAATTCATGATCCGCTATTAGCACAAAATAAAGCAGATAAAAGGCAGTTCTCTTCATTAGCAGAAGTGCTTAGTTGTGATATTATTTCTTTACATGTACCTAAGGTGATAGAAGGGGATTACCCTACCTATCACCTACTTAACGAAGAACGTTTAAGTCAATTAACAGACAAGCAAATTTTAATCAGTACTTGTCGTGGTGAAGTTATTGACAATAACGCACTGTTATCATTGAAAAAACGTGGTCATGGGGTGAAGCTTGTACTCGATGTGTGGGAAGGTGAGCCTGACATACTAACACCGCTTATTGCGTATACTGAAATAGCAACTGCGCATATAGCGGGTTATAGCTTAGAAGGAAAAGCTCGTGGCACAGAAATGCTTTATCAGGCATTATGTCAACATATTAACCGGCATAAAAACAGTCGTGTTGAATGTAAACACCAGTTAGCTGATTTTTTACCTTCGGCTAATATTTCAGCGGTAACATTAAACCAAGCGTTTAATGCGATTTCGCTAAACCAATTAGTTAAACTGGTTTACGATGTGAGACGAGATGATGCAATATTTCGTCAACAATTATCAAGTCAAGGTTTTGATAACTTAAGAAAAAACTACCCGATAAGACGGGAGTTTTCAGCTGTTCAAGTCGCCTTGTTATCTGACACCCCAAGCGATGTGCCACATCGTTTAGGGTTTAACACAAAATAACTAGCATTTAGTCTAGCTAAATTAACGAATAAAGAGAGAGAAGATGGCACAGAAATTTGACGTATGCATACTTGGCGCAACAGGGCTAGTTGGTAAAACCATTATGGAAATTTTAGAGCAAAGAGATTTTCCAATTAATAAACTATACCCATTAGCCAGTGCTCGGTCTGCAGGTGAGTTTATTGAATTTAATGGTGAAAGTATTGAAGTGCTTGACGCAGATAACTTTGACTGGAGCTTAGCACAAATAGGCTTTTTCTCAGCTGGTGGTGCAACGTCAGCTAAGTTTGCGCCACTTGCGGGTGAAGCAGGCTGTATTGTTATTGATAATACCTCTGAGTTTCGCTACGACAACGATATTCCCTTAGTGATTCCAGAAGTAAACCCACATGCCTTAGCTGAATACAGAAACCGTAACATTATTGCTAACCCTAACTGTTCAACAATTCAAATGTTAGTAGCGTTAAAGCCTATTCAAGATGCGGTAGGTATTGACCGTATCAACGTGTGTACTTATCAATCAGTGTCTGGTGGTGGTAAAGAATCAATGGACGAATTAGCCAAACAAACAGCTGATTTGTTACAAGGTAAGCCGGCTGAACCGAAAAACTTTTCACGTCAAATTGCCTTTAATGTTATTCCTCAAATTGATGTGTTTCTTGATAATGGCTACACTAAAGAAGAAATGAAAATGGTGTGGGAAACAACAAAAATATTTGGCGACGACCAGGTGTTGGTAAACCCTACTGCTGTTCGTGTCCCAGTATTTTATGGCCATGCCGAAGCGTTACACATTGAAACACGCAGTCAAATTTCTGTTGAAGAAGTTAAAGCGCTACTAAAAGATGCTGCTGGTATTGTTTTATGTGAAAATGACGAAGATTTCCCAACACAAATAGGCAATGCAAGCGGCAAAGATGATACTTATGTTGGTCGTATTCGTGAAGATATCACACACCCAAATGGCATAAACTTATGGGTTGTAGCAGATAATACTCGTAAAGGTGCTGCCACCAATAGTGTGCAAATAGCTGAATTACTCGTGAAAGAGCACCTCAGTTCGTAATACCTAGCTGGCTTAACCTAGCCGACTTAATTTACAGTGATTTCACTCTATATTAAGTTTAGGTCGTTATAAGAGTAATGAGAAAATAAAACTCGCTGTTAACATTTTATATAATCTGTTAATGGCGAGTTTTTTGTTTTATCTCCTTAAAATAATGAGATATTTCTTTTGAATTTGGTATGATTGTTAATATATTGTATGACGTCTTTGGTATAAACGTAAGCTACATTACTTAACCCCACTGTTAATTAATGTTATAAATAATAATTTCCAACATTAAAGTGGAACAAATTTTGCTTCGTTTTAAAGGTTGGCGATAACTTTACTGTGGTTATTGTCAAATTTCTGACCAATAACCACTTTGTAAAAACAATAACTAGGAAAACTTTGATGCCAAAATTAATAAGCCTGCGCCTTAGGCAGGTTGTTCTTAGTATATCCATAACCAGTTTATTAGGCGCTAGTATGATGGCTAGTGTGTTATATATAGGTTTTCCTTTAGCTGTAAAGGCTGCCCAAGCAGAACAAAGTGGTGTTCGTATGCTTGGCCCTAAAGGCTCAGACGAGTATCGGTATGAACGTTATGGCCCTATCACTAAGCGCGACACCTTGTGGAATATAGCGTTGAAAGTTAGACCTGATAACCGTTTGAGTGTGTATCAGGTCATGCAAGCACTGTATCAACTCAATCCAAATGCGTTTGTCGACGGAAATTTAAATCACTTAGTTGACGGCCAATATCTAACAATTCCTTCCTTTAAACAAATGATGTTAGTAGATGCCAACGAAGCAAAGCAAAAGTCAAATGCTGATGACAAAGCATGGCAAAGCAACCAAACTGGCAGCAAAGGTAAACAGTCGAAATACACTAACCAAAAAGTTAATAAGCAAGATCTAGACACAGTCAAAGTTGAAATAAACGATAAATTAGCAAAAATAGACACTGAACAACAAAGACGCTTAGAAAATATTCAAAGTGATATTTTGGACTCTATCGGTGGTTTGCAAGCGCTTTTAAAAGAAAATGAAGCATTGCGTCAACGTTTATCATCTTTTAACAATCAATTAGATAAAATGCAAGAAGAGGTTGCTAAAAGTAAAGAAGTTAAGTTGCAAATGGATGATATGATCCAATTACAGCAGGCCCTACTTGCTAAAGCCCAAGCGAGAGAGCAAGAGTTACTATTAGAAAAAGAACAATTAAAACTAACGAAAAATAATATCTTTACGAATACTTGGTTTATTGTGTTGATGGCCATATTACCCGCGGTTTTAATTCTTCTTGCGGCCGCTTTTGTCCTCAAACGTCGCCAATCAGACAAAAAGCCAGTGAGCCCTCCAGCAAAAACAAAGAAAGCCGCGAAAGATGAAGATAAACAAGAAAATGTAACAGCTAACGCACCAACGCCTGATGAACTTTCCGTAGATGACGAATTGTCATTAGATGACGAATTATCGTTAGATGATGAATTATCATTAGATGATGAATTATCGTTAGATGATGAGTTATCTGCAGAACTTCTTGCAGAAGATGAAAGCGACGTAATACATTTAGATGACGACACCCTAGACGATTTAGACGATTTAGGTGATTTAGATGATTTAGACGACCTTTCAATTGAAGATGATGTTGATGACTTATCATTACTAGCCGATGGTGAGTTAGATCAAAGTGAGTTAGATGCTTTGTTGGTAGAGTCAGATGACGATGCAGAAAGTGAAGCATTAGAAAGTAATGAATTGAGTCAAAGTGATTTGGATGATCTGCTCGGCTCAGCAGATGATGCAGACGCTACAATAGATAAGTCAGAAGATAAGTCAGAAGATAAGTCAGAAGATAAGTCAGAAGATGAGTCAGCTGAAGCCTTTGAGAATAACGAATTAAGCCAAAGTGCGCTAGATGATTTGTTAAATTCACAGGATAAAGCCTCTGATCAAGCACCCAGTGGCACTGAAGCCGCTACGCCAACAGAGCAAGTTGATGCACAAGTTGACGCGACAGATGAAGACGCGCAAGCAGAAATAACTGACCCAGACGACATTGATGCGCTGTTAGAGTCAATGAGTGAAACGCCCAGTGGTTCCAGTGAGACTGAGGCCGTTGCGCCAACAGAGCAAGTTGATGCACAAGTTGACGCGACAGATGAAGACGCGCAAGCAGAAATAACTGACCCAGACGATATTGATGCGCTGTTAGAGTCAATGAGTGAAACGCCCAGTGGTTCCAGTGAGACTGAAGCCGTTGCGCCAACAGAGCAAGTTGACGCGACAGACGAAGTCGCACAAGCAGACGCGCAAGCAGAAATAACTGACCCAGACGACATTGATGCGCTGTTAGAGTCAATGAGTGAAACGCCCAGTGATTCCAGTGAGACTGAAGCCGCTGCGCCAACAGAGCAAGTAGATGCACAAGTTGACGCGACAGATGAAGTCGCACAAGCAGACGCGCAAGCAGAAATAACTGATCCAGACGACATTGATGCGCTGTTAGAGTCAATGAGTGAAACGCCCAGTGGTTCCAGTGAGACTGAAGCCGCTGCGCCAACAGAGCAAGTTGACGCGACAGACGAAGTCGCACAAGCAGACGCGCAAGCAGAAATAACTGACCCAGACGACATTGATGCGCTGTTAGAGTCAATGAGTGAAACGCCCAGTGATTCCAGTGAGACTGAAGCCGCTGCGCCAACAGAGCAAGTAGATGCACAAGTTGACGCGACAGATGAAGTCGCACAAGCAGACGCGCAAGCAGAAATAACTGACCCAGACGACATTGATGCGCTGTTAGAGTCAATGAGTGAAACGCCCAGTGACTCCAGTGAGACTGAAGCCGCAGCGCCAACAGAGCAAGTTGATGCACAAGTTGACGCGACAGATGAAGATGCGCAAGCAGAAATAACCGACCCAGACGATATTGAGAATGAACAACTCAGTGACAACCAGGCAAAAATTGAAAGCTTAACACCAGAATATGTCGCCCCATTATTAGCCGCAGACTTTAGTGATATTACCTCTAAAGATACTGATGCAGACGAAACATTTACCGAGCCAGCTTCCACACCGTCAAGTGACGGTTCAACAAACGATGATGGTTCAGATATTAATGAAATAAATGCAAAGACAATAGCACCAGACGAAGACTTAGCTAATAGTATAGCTGAAGAGCCTTTAGATATTGGGGATGACCTACTTACAGAAGCCTTTGACGAAGAAGCGCTAAAAACATTATTAGCCGATAGTGAAGAGGACAGCCCCATAGAGCAATCTCCTGACTTCTTAGATAAAAGCATACTCACGGATTTACTTAACGATGAGGATGAAAGTGATAATGAAGTCTTGCCAACAAGTGAAGTTCATGACATTCAAGAGCTAGACGATGCAAATTTTGATGAGCTTCTAGCAACTATTGAAGAGGATACTAGTCTTGATAGTCAGAGTCAGAGTCAGAGTCAGAGTCAGACGGCTGATTTAAATACAACCTTAGCAAGCAGTCTAAGTAACAGTACTGACATTTCACTGGATGATTTTGATAATATTACTCCCGACAGCACTGCTACTAGCACCAGTGAAAACCATAACAACGAAGATAACTTTGTTTCAGTAGACTCATTGCTTTCTGACAGCCAAAGTGAAATAAGTAACAAAGAACCCTATGAAAAAGCAAACATAGAGGTTGGTTTAAATGAATTTCCCGAATTTACGCGTGATGCTAAGCCTATTGATGTTGATATTGATGACAACGGTATTGCAGCCAAGCTTGATTTAGCCAAAGTTTACCTTGAAATAGGTGATGAAGAGAACGCGCAAATTATTTTACAAGAGGTTATTAAACTCGGTACTTTACAACAACAAGAGGCAGCCCAGAAGCTATTAAATGAGCGTTAACCCATTTTTATAGCAATATGATAATACCTTGGGCACGATTTCTTGGTATTAAAGAATGTTGGCATAGCGCAGTAAAATATAAGATAATGCGCCACTTTAATAGCTTAAGAAATAGCTCAAGAGGTTTTCATGCGTTATGCGCTAGGTATTGAGTACGACGGGAAAAATTATTGTGGTTGGCAACGACAAAAAAGCGTGGTGAGCGTACAACAAAAAGTAGAGCAAGCATTGTCTAAAATAGCCAATGAACCAATTGAAGTTGTTTGTGCTGGGCGTACAGATACTGGTGTGAATGCAACGAATCAAGTGATTCACTTTGATACCACTCAAGCGCGTAAAGATGTTTCTTGGACACTAGGTGTTAATACCCACTTACCAACAGATATAGCGGTTACTTGGGTGAAAGCCGTTAGCGAAGATTTTCATGCACGCTTTAGCGCTACTGCTAGGCGTTATCGTTATATTATTTATAATGATAGGTTACGCTCTGCAATTTTAAGCCATGGCATTAGCCACCATCACTATCCCCTTGATGAAAAGTTAATGCAACAAGGAGCACAGCACCTTGTTGGTAAACATGACTTTACTTCATTTCGTACTGTGCACTGTCAATCCCATTCACCTGTGCGCACCATTGATCACTGCCAAGTAACACGCCAAGGAAAATATGTTATTGTTGAGGTTAAAGCAAATGCATTTTTACATCATATGGTACGAAATATTGTTGGCAGTTTACTGCGTGTTGGCCAAGCAAAAGAAAGCCCCATGTGGATCAAAGAAGTACTAGAGTTGAAAAATCGGTGCATGGCAGGTATAACTGCACCACCAGAAGGTTTATACTTTGTAGAAGTTGATTACCCTGAGCAATTTAATTTGCCCAAAAGGCCATTTGGTCCATTGTTTTTAAACTATTAAAATTAATAGTATAATTATGGTCATTAATAAACAAAACAGACCAGTTTTTTATATAAAACATAGCGTAAAATATGTTTTAATTATGGGTTATGTTTGTTATCACATTCTATTTAACTTTTTTATCAAGGTTTTTAGCAAAAAAGTTAACTTATATTCGTTGCAATAGGCAAAAATAAATTATGAGCTGGATTGAAAAAATTCTCCCCAAAGCAAAATCTACCCAAAAGCGCAATATTCCCGAAGGTGTTTGGAGTAAGTGTACTTCTTGTAGTGCGGTATTATATAAAGTTGAACTTGACCGACAAATGTCTGTTTGTCCAAAATGTGATCACCATATGCGTATTACTGCACGTAAGCGTATTGATGGTTTTCTTGACCAAGATAACCGTCAAGAATTAGGTGAAGAGTTTGAAGCACAAGATATATTAAAATTTAAAGACTCAAAGCGTTATAAAGACAGGCTTAGTGCTGCACGTAAAAACACCGGTGAAAAAGATGCTCTTGTGGTTATGAAAGGTGAGCTTCATGGTATGCCTGTGGTTGCTGCTGCCTTTGAATTTTCGTTTTTAGGTGGCTCTATGGCTTCGGTTGTAGGCTCTCGTTTCGTTAAAGGTGTTGAATATTGCTTAGAGCACAATGTGCCGCTGATTTGTTTTTCTGCCAGTGGCGGGGCTCGCATGCAAGAAGCTTTATTTTCATTAATGCAAATGGCCAAAACGAGTGCAGCCTTGGCTAAAATGAGTGAAAAAGGTTTGCCTTATGTTTCGGTATTAACAGACCCTACGATGGGAGGCGTTTCTGCGAGTTTAGCGATGTTAGGCGATATTAACGTTGCCGAGCCCAAAGCGCTCATTGGCTTTGCCGGTCCCCGTGTTATAGAGCAAACAGTACGTGAAAAACTACCAGAAGGTTTTCAACGTAGTGAGTTTCTTTTAGAGAAGGGGGCGATTGATATGATTGTTGATCGTCGTGACATGCGTGCAACATTAGCACGGGTGCTAGCTAAATTTACAGGGCAAGTTAGTCCATTATAGTTGTATCTTAAATTAGCTAAAATGCATAAGTTTATTAAGTTATGTTAAAAAAGAATAAAAGCCACACTAAATGTTTTACTCACCTTACTGAGTGGCTTTGTTATTTAGAGACCCTTCATAGCAGTGAAATTGATCTTGGGCTTACTCGTATTAACCAAGTGGCAAACCGACTCCACATTGATCTTAGCTTTGCCCAAGTAATTACGGTCGCCGGAACTAATGGTAAAGGAACAACATGCGCATTTTTAGAAAATGCATTGCTTGGTGAAACCATTAATGAGGTGGCAAATACTAGCGCTAGCGAAACACATAATAACGCCAAAGAATATACGCGCCAACAATCAGTAGCGGTTTACTCATCACCCCATATTAAAAAATTTAACGAGCGACTTCGCATCAATAAAAGTGATGTTGACGATCAATCGCTGATACAGGCTTTTGAAAAAATAGAATCAACCCGTGGTGAAATATCGCTAAGTTATTATGAATACACTACTTTGGCTGCTTTATTAGTATTAATGGTGATTAAGCCAGATATTATTATTTTAGAAGTTGGCTTAGGTGGCCGACTTGACGCCACCAATATTATTGATGCTGATGTTGCAGTGATCACCACGGTTGACCTTGACCACCAAGCATTTCTTGGCGATGACAGAGAAACGATTGGTTTTGAAAAAGCAGGCATTATGCGAGCCGATCAGCATATTATTATAGGTGATCCGAATGCACCAGCGTCAGTAATAACTTACGCGAAAAAAATTAATGAAACGCTAACACCTGAACTTCGCGCGCAAGCGTATAATAAAATAAAAATACGCAACAAAGACTTTTTTGCTATTAACGACACTGACAATGCTCACAAGGACACAGTCAAAGATAAAAGCTGGCAATTTTCCTATATTGGCAGTGGGCAAAACAACATAAAATCTCAATGTTATGTGAATAACCTTGTGGCCCCCCATATCCCTCAAGATAATGTTGCTACTGCATTAATGGTGTTAAAGCAGATCGGGGTAAAGCTAACAACCACAAAAGTAAACGAATTAATTAAACAAACACAGGTGGCAGGTAGAACGGAATTATTTAAGTATAATAAACCCTATGAGCACATTAACGATGCTAACGGAGCTAACAGTACTACAACAAGTAGTTTTTTTAAGCAGCACTGTGATGTTATGCTTGATGTGGGTCATAATCCGCATGCAGGGCGATACTTAGCTGAAAAGTTAAGACAATTGAAAACAGGCCAGCAATATTCACGTATTATTGCAGTTGTTGCTATGTTGTCAGATAAAGATATCAGCAATACCTTAATAGCCTTTAATAAGGTTATTGATAATTGGTATGTTGCCCCGTTATCTGTACCAAGGGCAGCTACTTCGGCGCAAATGGCAACAGAGTTAGCTCACTTTACTAATGCTATTAATTGCTTTGACAATATAACTCAGGCATTTAAAATGGCTAATTTACAAGCTGAGCCGGATGACTTAATACTGGTTTTTGGCTCTTTTTTCACGGTTGCTGAGATCAGACCGCTTTTAGTACAGCGGTTCGTTTAACAAGTGAATTGGTTTAATTTATCGTTTTAGTTACTTGGAGTATCGTTTGTCTACACCGTTTCAAAACCGCCTAGTTGGCACTATTATTGTTGCTGCCGCCATTGTTATTTTTCTACCAGATATACTTGATGGTAAAAAACAGTCGAATCAAGCTGACTTCGATGCTATTTCACAAGCGCCAACCTTCACTGGAAAAGTGACTAACCAAGCTTTCCCTGATGACGATTTAGTAGTAAAAGAAAAGCCAGTCGTTTTCAATGAAGAAGCGAAAGATGACGCATTAATAACAAATAATCAAAGCGATACCAACAAGATAGCAGCCACTGTAGCGCCCGTGGAGGATAGTAGTGAAGACCAAACCAAGGCAATTCGCACTAAAGTAACACCGGCAACTAAAGCAAAAACAATTGAAAAAATTCCATTAGGGCAACAGCCGAATAAAGCAGTAAATAACAAAGCATGGGCGATCCAGTTAGGTAGCTTTAGACATAAAAGCAATGTTGATGATTTAGTCAACAAATTGAAAGCTAATGGCTACACAGTCTTTACTCAACCTGTTCAAACCAAAAAAGGAACATTAACCAAAGTGTTTGTAGGGCCTGAGTTAATTAAAGCATCATTAGCTAAAAAAATTCCAGCATTAGAAAAGCTAACCAATGTTAAAGGTAAGGTTGCTCGGTTTCATCCGAGCGAATAAGTGCATAGCAACCAAAAAATGTT
Source organism: Colwellia sp. F1 (assembly GCF_056238625.1). Classification (NCBI taxonomy): domain Bacteria; kingdom Pseudomonadati; phylum Pseudomonadota; class Gammaproteobacteria; order Alteromonadales; family Colwelliaceae; genus Colwellia; species Colwellia sp. F1. Next base: position 136,785 of record NZ_JBWDLI010000003.1, on the reverse strand, counting down.
GGGCATTTATCGGTTGATTCTGCTAGAATGCGCGCCATTATATTCATGGTGTTCCATCGTTGTTATTTTAGAACGAGTGAGGGCATGACAAAAACATCTATTTTTTATTGGCGACTAATTTCTTCAAGATAGATTTATGTTTAACGAGAAACTTAAATGATGGTTTGGGTAGATTACGCAATTTTGGTTGTTATTGGGTTATCAACCTTAGTAAGTTTGGTTCGTGGTTTTGCAAAAGAAGCCGTGTCGCTAATTATTTGGATCAGTGCTTTTTTTATCGCGAGTTCCTTTTATGCCAACCTTGCCAACTTACTCACCAATATTACTGATCAATTTTTACGAAATGCTGCAGCAATCGCCATTTTATTTATTACCACGTTGATTCTGGGGGCACTCATTAATTACCTGATAGGGCAGTTAGTGAGTAAAACAGGTTTGACGGGCACAGACCGCATTTTAGGGCTTGTGTTTGGTGCATTACGTGGTGTACTCATTGTTGCAGCAATATTATTTTTTATGGACGCCTTTACAGGGGTTAAGTCAACTGATTGGTGGAATAACTCTCAGTTAATACCTGAGTTTACTTTAGTGATTGAGTGGTTTTTTCAATACCTCAAACAATCATCAAGTTTTCTAGCTTAATGATAATTATTAACGCTATTTACTAACTTTTAAGCGGAGAAAAATACATGTGTGGTATTGTTGGTATTGTCGGTAAAACCCCAGTAAACCAATATTTATATGACGGTCTGACCGTATTGCAGCATCGTGGTCAAGATGCTGCCGGTATTGTTACTATTCATGACAATACGTTTCGCCTAAGAAAAGCGAACGGTTTAGTAAAAGACGTATTTCATACACGTCACATGCTAAGGCTACAGGGGAATATTGGTATTGGCCATGTTCGCTACCCTACAGCTGGCACCTCTAGCTCGTCAGAAGCACAACCTTTTTATACTAACTCACCTTATGGTATCTCTTTAGCGCATAATGGTAATTTAACCAATGCAGAAGAGTTGAAAATCTGGTTAAACACGCAAGCGCGTCGCCATGTTAATACCACATCAGACTCTGAATTGTTACTTAATATTTTAAGTCATGAATTACAACAAAGTGCAGAAGTGGCTTTACAGCCAGACAATATCTTTAGCGCTATTGCCAATGTACATAAACGTGTGCGTGGGGCATATGCGACCGTTGCCTTAATTATTGGTTATGGCATGGTTGCTTTTCGTGACCCTAATGGTATTCGTCCTTTAGTGTTTGGTAAGCGTGAAACTGAAAAGGGTATTGAATACATGGTAGCGTCTGAATCGGTGGCGCTTGATGCTTGTTCGTTTGAATTTGTTCGTGATATAGCTCCAGGTGAAGCCATTTACTTTTCTGAAAATGGTCAAATTCATAGCCAACAGTGTGCAGAAAATCCTGCTTATAACCCTTGTATATTTGAGTTTGTTTACTTTGCAAGACCAGATTCAATCATGGATAAAATTTCTGTTTATGGCTCACGCGTCGAAATGGGGACCAAACTGGGTGAAAAAATTGCGAGAGAGTGGGATGATGTTGATATCGATGTGGTTATTCCTATTCCAGAAACCTCATGTGATACTGCCTTACAAATTGCACAGCAGCTAAATTTACCTTATCGTCAAGGTTTTGTAAAAAACCGTTATATTGGTCGTACGTTTATTATGCCAGGACAAGAGCAGCGTAAAAAGTCTGTTCGTCAAAAGCTGAACGCGATTAGTGTAGAGTTTAAAGGCAAAAATGTTCTATTAGTTGACGACTCTGTCGTTCGTGGCACTACCTCTGAGCAAATCATTGAAATGGCTCGAGCCTCTGGCGCAAAGAAAGTTTACTTTGCCTCGGCCGCACCTGCAGTACGTTTCCCTAATGTGTATGGTATAGACATGCCCAGTGCAAATGAATTAATTGCCCATGGCCGTGATGTAAATGATGTTTGTGACTTAATTGGCGCTGACAAGCTTATTTTTCAATCACTAGATGATTTAGTCGACGCAGTAAAAGTGGGTAACCCAGAAGTAGAGACTTTTGATACATCAGTGTTTGATGGTGTTTATGTTACTAATGACATTGACAATATCTACTTAGAGAAACTTGATGCGCTACGAAATAACAGTAGTAAAGAAGCCGTAGATAAAAATGCAGACTCTGTTATTGATATGTATAACGAAGGTGCTTAGTTAAGCAAGTTGTTCAAAGCGGTATTACTTTAACGTAGCGAGTAGCGGTTTTTTCTATCACCCGCTACTCGTCAACCTATCGTTCTTAGCTTATAGTTCTACTCACTTACCCTTGATAAATAAAGGTAGTAAGCCGCTTCAGTGCCAGATAAAAGAAGGGAGCAACACTAATTAAGACAAATATTCAGGTCCAAATCCCATAGTCCACATGATTGCACTAAAAGCCATAATTGCAACCAGCAGTACCAAACCTGCAGTAACCACAGAGCTTGAGTAAATAAAGCCTTTTTCTTCTGGAATATTCATCATAATTGGCACACCAGAATAGAGTAAATATATTGAGTAACACACAGCGGCAAGTCCTGCTAATGCAAGAAACCAAAGTACAGGATATAAAGCGGCAATACCAACCATTAGCATAGGTGTTGCGGTATACGCAGCTAGCTCTAATGACTGAATAAAACTTGGTTTGGCATCAAATGTTTTCGCCATCCATTGAATTAAATAAGCTAAGGCTAGTACCCCAAAAATTAGCGCGCAATATAAGGCTACAGCCATTAATTGTGCACTGCCTTGCGCTATTTTTATCGGCTCACCAACGCCTATTGTCCAACCTATATGTGCCGCCGCATAATAACCACAAATGGCTGGAATTAACGATACTACTAAAATATGTACCATACTGTAGGTCAAACTTTCACTACGTTTTTCTATCGTTTGCCATTCGTTTTTTGGGTGAGTATATAAACCCCAAATATGATTTAATATCATAATAAATTCCTCCTGCAGTCCCCAGTAAATTATTTAGCTGTGTTCGGGTAATCTTATTATTGTTCGCTAAATAAACGTTCGACATTCATATTTTTATATTGTCGATACTCTATTTATGTAAGAAGCTGAGGCATTCGTCAAGGGTTGACTGCTAAATAAGCAACAAATACCGCAAATAAGTGCTTTTTATAACAAATACGACTTAAATTTACTTTGATTAGTGTGTATTCGTATAAATGCTTAGATAAGAAAAAAGTAAAATATCCCCCTTACTATTTTTATTTTCACTTTTGTCATGGAGTAAATAATATAAAATTAAGCAATTTTTAGTCGAACAATTCTCATTATTTCAATATCGAAACCTGCAACTTTTTCATTGTCGGGATAATAGGTTATATTCACTTGTTGTCCTTTTAAGGATTTATACAGTTTTTTACGCTTATATTTGAAAGGCACATTTAGATCTGCCAGCATCAGTGTGTTTAAAAACCAATCATCAACTTCGCGCTGCACATGTGACACCACACTAATATTTTCAGTGTGAACCAGCTTTTTATGTTGTTTAATTAATTGCTTTGCTGCTGTATTCGTAGGGGAAATATCTTCAGAAAATTTTGTCATGGGTTGATAAAAGTCAGTGGCATTTGAGGTAGCTAGTATCGCAATTGATAGCGGACTTTTAAAGTACTATTACAATTAGATGCGCTTACAACATCGAGTAATATACATGATATAAGCTGTTATAAGACTAATTAGTATAAGAAAGCGCTCACTCCTTTATGCTAAATGAGTGAGCGTATCGTTGCCATTTATTCAATATTAACGCGAATAATTTTATTAGTGCTACTTTGATGAATTAATAAATCGCCATTAAGAGTTGCGCGCATATGTCTAATGATACCAGCATAGATATTACCCGAGGGAATAACCCAGCTTTGAAATTTTTCAGTGCTAGGGTCAAACCTCACTAAGGTGTCTGGTCTCATACCTGATTCATTATACCAAACAATATTATCAATAATGGCGATAGCATAGGGGTGTGAATGTTTACCACTGGGTGATGGCCATTCTTTAATTTTACCACTTTTAGGGTTAAACATGCCTAATCGTCCTTGTGACGAATTGACATACCAAATCATACCATCAGTTGAAATATCAAGGCGACGTACTCTAGTTGCTTCATCCGGAAGAGTTATTTCTGTCAGTTCCATCGTGTTTGGATCAACTTTAACTAAGCAGTTTCGGCCGTTGCAGGCAACCCAAGGCGTACCATCAGCATCTATTTTAATACCATAAGGTTTAGAGCGCGGTTTGCTCATCGAGACGAGTTTTATTTCACTGGTCACAGGGTTAAGTCGGCCAATCATATTACTGTGTTGAAGGGTAAACCAAAGAGTGCCTTTCTCATCAAATATAGCGCTGTGTGGATCTTTCGCTTGTCGATTCGGCATTTTATATTCGCTGATTTCTTTAGACTTAACAGATAACTTACCAACGGTGCCATTTTTATTGCCAGTATACCAAATGTTGCCTGAGTTATCGGTTGTAACCGTGTGAGGCATGGCGTTTTGGGGTAATACATACTCGTCTATTTGCCCTGTTTTGACATCAATTCGACCAATGAGGTTTTTACGTTGTCCTGCCCACCAAATAGAACCGTCAGGTGCTTCAACAGGGTCACGAGGTCGTTGTCCAAGAGTCGGGGGTTGCCACTCGGTAAAAGATATTTTAATGTCGCCCGAGATAAGTGTCGGTGTACGGCGTGTGTTAGGTGGGTAATGAGTGGCAAGATAGCTCATAAGCTTTTTTTCAACGTGAGGTCGGGCAGAAAGATCTAGCATGGTTTTTGTTAATGATCGCCAATCATCCGCGCTATAACCTGCGCTTTTTGTAATTAAGCCTAAGGAATGGCATGACGTACAATACTGCTTGAAGAGTAGTTCATCTGCCAGGCTTGAATTTTTATCAATAATTTTAATATTGAGCGGTTGAGCATAGGCTGTTGAAGATAAGTAATAGCCCATGACTAATATAAGCATTTTTGCAGAAATAAATTTAAACATTATTGAAGCCCAGTTAGTAAAGCGCCATTGAGTAAGTTTACAGCAGTATTGTTTCAACTTTCTCCCGAAGTATAGCCAATATTGTTGATTTAGCATGGCTTAATGTCAGCATACTATATTTAGCTGCACTTAGTAGTCTCACTTAGCAGTTTTCGTGTTAAAATTAATTTAACCTTTAACACATTAGCACCTTAACAAGAGAACAGTAAGCAGTATGTACGAAGAATTATTAGCACCAATTAGCGCCTTTTTAAAATGTACTACACCTGAGTCTTGGGTTGATAAAGCTAAAAAATCAGAAAATTTACCGATACTGCTTCGCGATCATTTGTTATGTGAATTAAAAGCAGCGCAAAGTGCCATGTTCTTACTGAAACGTTATGCGCTAACAGCGCAGGGCGTAACTCAGCTAACAGCGTTGATAAAGCCTTATGAAGATTTTGCTTATAAACGCATTGGTAATACTGAAACACTCAAGGGTAAAAATGTTTTAGCTAAGTCGATCAAAGCGAAACCTGATTGTTCATATGGGCAAGATATGGTCGATAAAATGGTTTTATTAATACGAGAAGAGTTACATCACTTTTATCAGGTATTAGAAATTATTGAAGAAAATAATATCTCTTACGATCCAATCCCTGCCTCACGATACGCAAAGGGGATGCTTAAAAATGTGCGTACTTATGAGCCTGAGGCGTTAATTGATAAATTAATTATTGGCGCTTATATAGAAGCAAGGTCTTGTGAACGATTCGCTAAAATAGCGCCGTATTTAGACGCAAAAATTGGTAAATTTTATTTATCGTTACTTCGCTCTGAAGCGCGTCATTATCAAGATTACTTAGCACTAGCAGAACAAATTTCTACTGTAGACATAACCGATAGAATTACTTTGTTTGGCAATATTGAAGCTGAACTTATTCAGTCAGTAGATCCAGACTTTAAGTTCCATTCAGGCACACCCTCTTAAATTTAACTATTCTTTACCAGTGGGGCTTATAAGCGGATAATTTAGCAGTTTCATGCTTGTAGGGGTTACTTTTAACCAAGCCCCTTGCTCGTACCAGTCGCCTAAAACAATCCTTTTTGCTGGCATATTGTTAGCCGTTAATTCATGTACTGCTGGTCTGTGCGTATGACCATGAATTAATAGCTGGCTTTGGTGCGTTTCAAGACATTTTACTACTTCTGATAGGGTTACATCCATAATTTCTTGCGCTTTCATTGATGTGGCAGCAGCGCTTTTTTTACGATAGTCAGCGGCTATTTTTTTACGGATAAAAAGTGGTAAGCTTTTTATCATGGTTTGCCACCACCAAGCGCGGGATTTTTTACGAAACTTTTGATAAGCAATATCACGCGTACAAAGGGTGTCACCGTGCATAATAACAACGCTTTGCCCATACAAATCAATTACATCTACCTCAGGTAATAAGTTCATGGCCGACTTTTTAGCAAAGCGCTCGCCTAATAAAAAGTCTCTGTTGCCATGAATGTAATAGATAGTAGTGCCAAGGTTTGACAAAGTTGTTAAAGCTTTGGCGATAGTCGCTAAATAAGCACTGTCATCGTCGTCACCTACCCAAACCTCAAATAAGTCGCCAAGGATATACAGAGTTTGTGCTTTTGTTGCCTCATTTTTCAAAAAGCGTAAAAAACAGGTGGTAATATCAGGTCTGTTTTGTGCTAAGTGTAAATCAGCAATAAAATAGGTAATGGGTTCATTGGTACTTGGCATGGTTAACGGCTTCTAGTGCTTATTGTGCGTGTTAATTGCGACTATTTACTTTTAATAATTACGCCTATACTTGGCGCCAATGCTTACTCAACAATAGCAGACTCAATGACGATATCGTCTTTTGGCACATCACCATGTCCGTGTAAGTTACCCGTTTCAATTAACGTCATTTTGTCAACTACGTCCATGCCTTCGACTACTTCACCAAAGACACAGTAACCCCAACCCTGCACAGACTCATTTTTAAAGTCTAAAAAGTCATTGTCATTTAAATTAATAAAAAATTGTGCTGACGCTGAATGAGGCTCTTGGGTACGGGCCATAGCTAATGTGCCACGTTTGTTACCTAAACCATTATTGGCTTCATTCTGAATGCTAGCACGCGTTTCTTTTTCTGCTAAGCCTGGGCCAAAACCGCCACCTTGGGCCATAAAGCCTTTAATTACACGATGAAAAATAGTGCCATTGTAGTGACCTTCTTCAACATATTGTTGGAAGTTTTTAGCAGTAATAGGGGCTTTATCAAAGTTTAACTCAATTTTTATATCGCCAAGGGTTGTTTTAAAAATAATCATAGGAACTCATCTGTAAGAAAAAATTTAGCAGAATTGTACGCTATCCCTAAGTGAATTAAAAACAGCGTTTGTAATATATTTTAAATACTGCCGCTTTGTTAGTCATTAATTGAGATAAAGTGCTTCAGCTAGGGTGATTCAAAGGCATTGTTGCGGTACAATCCGTTTTTAATGTAAAAAAATAACATTTTATTCACTGGAGACGTAAACCCTCATGTTGCAGATATACAATACTTTAACTCGTAAAAAGGAAGCCTTTACCCCAATAACTCCAGGTAAAGTAGGGTTGTATGTTTGTGGTTGTACTGTTTACGATTTATGCCACATTGGGCATGGGCGTACTTATATTAGCTTTGATAACATTACGCGTTATTTGCGCTTTTCTGGTTATGAGGTTAATTATGTACGTAACATTACCGATGTTGAAGATAAAATAATTAATCGCGCAGCACAAAACAATGAAACGCCCGAAGCACTAACCGAACGCACTATTGCTTATATGCACGAAGACTTTGACGCATTAAATATAGCGCGTCCTGATTCAGAGCCTCGTGTCACTGCGCATATGGATGAAATCGTTTCTATGATTGAAACCTTGGTGGAGAAAAAACATGCTTATGTTGCCAGTGCTAACAATGATGAAAGCACTACAGGTAAGGGGGATGTTTTATTCAACGTAGCTAGTTATGTTGATTACGGCAAGCTCAGTGGTCAAAATTTAGCGCAATTGCAATCAGGATCAAGAGTTGATGTTGATCAATCAAAAAACAATCCTTTAGACTTTGTTTTATGGAAATCAGCCAAACCAGGTGAGCCTAGTTGGCCATCACCATGGGGGGAAGGGCGTCCAGGTTGGCATATTGAATGTTCAGCAATGAATGCAAAAGAATTAGGCCATCATTTTGATATTCATGGCGGCGGCTCAGATTTACAATTTCCACACCATGAAAACGAAATAGCACAAAGTTGCTGTGCACTTGACACACCGTATGTAAATTACTGGATGCATACAGGTATGGTACAAGTTGATCAAGAAAAAATGTCTAAATCTTTAGGTAACTTTTTTACTATCCGAGATGTGCTTGCGCAATATGACGCGGAAACGGTGCGTTTTTTCTTAACAACCGGACATTATCGTAGCCAGTTAAACTATTCAACGGATAACTTAAATCAAGCAAGAGCCTCATTAGAGCGTATTTATACCGCATTAAGGGGAGTTAATGTTAGTGAAAACTTTGTGTTAGATAAATCATCTATTTATGTACAGCAATTTTGTCAAGCCATGGACGATGACTTTAATACACCACAAGCATTAGCCGTTTTATTTGAACTAGCCAAAGAGCTTAATGTAGTAAAAGAGCAAACTTTTGATGCAAAAGTTAAGGATAAAGCTGAAAGTTTAGCGGCTACCTTAGTCACCTTAGGTGGTGTTATTGGCCTGTTACAATTAAAACCAGAAAGTTTTTTACAAGGGAAAATTGCGGATGATGAAGTGGCTGTTATTGAAGCGCTAATTGTACAGCGTAATCAAGCGCGCCTAGATAAAGACTGGGCACTTGCTGACGAAGCACGAGATAAGCTAAAAGCACTAAATGTGGTTTTAGAAGACAGTGCGGGCAAAACTACTTGGCGTAAAAACAGCTAAATCTTTAGCTACAAAGAGCGAAGAGGCGTTTATTAGTTACGAAAACAGCCATGCTAGGTGCTTTCGTAACTAATGCTATTTTTTGCTATTTTTCATCGCCCATCACCTTTTTATTTATTACTAAAAAAGTGATGAAAACTTTATTTACCAAACTTCTCACAAGCAAGAAATGTATTTTCAATTAAACATGCAACTGTCATTGGGCCTACGCCACCTGGCACTGGGGTGATAAAGCTTGCTTTTTCTTGAGCAACTTTAAACCCTACATCACCCACAAGTTTTCCTGAGTCTAATCGGTTAATACCCACATCAATAACAATAGCACCGTATTTAATCCACTCCCCTGGGATAAAAGCGGGCTTACCTACAGCTACTACAATTAAATCAGCGTTTCTTACTTTGTTTTCAAGATCTTTAGTAAACCGGTGGGTGGTGGTTACCGTACAACCTGCAAGTAAGAGCTCTAGTGTCATGGGTCGGCCAACAATATTTGACGCACCAACAACTAGCGCGTCTAAACCGTGCGTTTTTACACCTGTTGACGCGATTAACTCCATAATGCCTTTGGGGGTACAAGGTCGCAAACCTGGTTGGCGTAAAGCAAGCTTACCAACATTAAAAGGGTGGAAACCATCAACATCTTTTTCAGGGTGTATATGTTCAATTATTAAATTGGCATCTAGCCCATCAGGTAAGGGGAGTTGCACTAAAATACCATCAATAGTGTCGTCGTTATTTAATTCACTAATTAATTGGTACAATTCATCTTGTGTTGTTGTTGCTGCTAAATCATAAGAACGTGAAACAAAACCTACCTCTTCACAGGCTTTACGTTTACTGCCAACATAAACTTGAGAAGCAGCGTCGCAACCGACTAATATTACTGCAAGTCCGGGGGCTCTTTGACCATTACTAATACGCAAATTCACTTTTTCTTTAATAGAATCGCGAAGACTCTTGGCAATTGCTTTGCCGTCAATCAATGATGCCGTCATAATACTTAACTGTAACCTTAAATAAATTAATGAAATAAATGAGCTATAAAATTGGGAGTATTTTGCCACAAAGCCTACGCTAGATATAGTTAAGACTGTTACTTTTTTAGATAAATACTGAAATAGCAATATTTCATTTGGCTGCAGTACCCTTATTGCATTGTGCAAATAAATATAGCGCTTGTGATACAAAACGAGCAAGTTGAGCTAAAAGTAAGCGAACGAGTATTTATTTCAAAAAAACGTTTGACTGGGTCAGCGCAACTCGGTAATATCCGCTCCCGTTGAAAGCAGCTAATTTAAAAATTTGTTTTTAGCAATGTCGGTGATTAGCGCAGCTTGGTAGCGCACTTGGTTTGGGTCCAAGGGGTCGCAAGTTCGAATCTTGCATCACCGACCACTTTTCTTGATAGAGTACTAACAAGGCAAGTGTTGGTTTGGGTGTCATCAAGTTCAGTCGTAAGTTTGAATCTTGCATCACCGACCACTTTTCTTGATAGAGTACTAACAAGGCAAGTGTTGGTTTGGGTGTCATCAAGTTCAATCGTAAGTTTGAATCTTGCATCACCGACCACTTTTCTTGCTTGATAGAGTACTAACAAGGCAAGTGTTGGTTTGGGTGTCATCAAGTTCAGTCGTAAGTTTGAATTTTGTTTCACCGACCAGTTTTCTCTAAAGAGTTAATCTAAAGAGAAAAGCTTTGTAGGTTGTTAATGTGCGCCCTTAGCTCAGCTGGATAGAGCAACGCCCTTCTAAGGCGTGGGTCGCAGGTTCGAATCCTGCAGGGCGTGCCATACTTAATATACAATATAGTAAGTATGAATTAATGTAGACAATGGTGGCTATAGCTCAGTTGGTAGAGCCCCGGATTGTGATTCCGGTTGTCGAGGGTTCAAGTCCCTTTAGCCACCCCATTTTTACTTTAATATTTCTCTACAGAGTAAAGTTTAACATAAGTTAAGAATATCGGTGATTAGCGCAGCTTGGTAGCGCACTTGGTTTGGGTCCAAGGGGTCGCAAGTTCGAATCTTGCATCACCGACCACTTTTCAACTTTTCAAAAAGTCGATGTATATCTAACCAAATATTGGTTTGGGTGTCACAAGGCTCATTTGTACATTAAATCCTTACAACACTAGCCAATTCCTTATTCCTTAATTCCTTATTGAAAATTACCTAGTACCTATTACCTATTACCTAGTACCTAGTACCTAGTACCTAGTACCTAGTACCTATTACCTAGTACCTAGTACCTATTACCCAGTACTTGCCCAGCTATAGTGAATGTTTCCTGTTAATTTATTCACTTTTTTGTGATTAAACTTATTCTTGCAACTTCTTTTGTGTCTCGCTATAATTCCGCGTCATAAATTTTAACCGTTCGTATGAGCAAGGCACTTTTTACTGTCGTTAGCGGGTCAAGCAATAGCAGATAAAATCGATGCAAATAAGAAAGCGTAACACGCTAAGTTTTGAGGTATATAAATGCAAGTTTCAGTTGAGACTACACAGGGTTTGGAACGTCGTTTGACTATTTCTGTTCCAGCCGAAACAGTAGATGTAGAAGTTAAAAATCGACTTCGTCAAGTAAGTAAAACCCAACGTATTAACGGTTTCCGCCCGGGTAAAGTTCCACCATCAGTTATTCAAAAGCGTTACGGTAAATCTGTACGTCAAGAAGTTGCTGGTGAAATCATGCAACGTAGCTTCGTTGATGCCATTGTCGCTGAAAAAATTAACCCAGCGGGTCGTCCTTCGTTTGTCGCTAAAAGCAATGAAGATGGAAAAGAGTTAGAATTTGAAGCAACTTTTGAAGTTTATCCTGAAGTTGAATTAAAAGATTTAGATAAAATAGCGGTAGAACGCCCAGAAGTTGAAGTAACAGACGCTGATTTAGATGAAATGTTTGAAACATTGCAAAAACAACATCAAACATGGAAAGAAAATAAGCGTAAATCTAAAAAAGGTGACAAGTTAACACTTGATTTCACTGGCCGTGTTGATGGTGAAGAATTTGAAGGCGGTAAAGCTGAAGGTTTTGAACTTGAGCTTGGCGCTGGTCGTATGATCCCAGGTTTTGAAACTGAAATAACAGGCATGAAGGTAGGAGAAGAAAAAACAATCAAAGTTACTTTTCCAGAAGACTATCATGCAGAAAATCTAAAAGGTAAAGAAGCAGAGTTTGATATTGTTGTTCATAAAACAGAAGGCCCAGTATTACCTGACGTTGATGAAGAATTTGCTAAACTTTTTGGTGTTGAAGAAGGCGGTGTAGAAGCTTTACGTGAAGAAGTCAAAAAAAATATGTCACGTGAATTAACCCAAGCGGTTAAAGCTAAAGTTAAAGAGCAAGTGATTGACGGTTTACTTGCTGGCCATGAAGTTGGTTTACCTTCAGCATTAGTTGCCCAAGAAATTGATGTACTACGTCAACAAGCAATGCAACGTTTCCAAGGTCAAATGGACCCTAAAAACATGCCTGAATTACCAAGCGAAATGTTTAAAGAACAAGCAGAACGTCGTGTTAAAATTGGTTTATTATTAGGTGAAGTCATTAAAGTTAATGAACTAAAAGTTGATAATGCTAAAGTTGATGAATTAATCGCAACAGCTGCTTCAGCCTACGAAGATCCAAATGAAGTTATTGAATACTACGCTAATAACAAAGAGTTAATGCAGCAGATGCAAAATGTTGCATTAGAAGAGCAAGCAGTTGAGCTTTTAGTTGAAAAAGCGGCAGTTAAAAACAAAAAAGCAAGTTTTAAAGATATTATGAACCCAGAAGGTAAGTAATATCGCTTTTTTCATTGAAAAAAGGTTAACGATCGCTTAAATTTAATGGCTTGTATGAACATTTTCATACAAGCCATTTTTATTTGATTTATTATGGCTTAATTACGCATTAAGTTTTTATATTTAAGGACGGAACTCACTTGTTTAATTCTCAATTCAATTCCCAAGAAAACTCTCAAAATTCAGCGACTAGCCCTGAAAATGCCTTAGTGCCTATGGTAGTCGAACAAACTGCTAAAGGTGAACGTTCTTATGATATTTACTCAAGATTACTAAAAGAGCGCGTGATATTTTTATGTGGTCCAGTTGAAGATCACATGGCCAACTTAATTGTTGCTCAATTATTATTCTTAGAGTCTGAAAGTCCAGATAAAGATATTTTTCTCTACATTAATTCGCCTGGTGGCTCTGTTACGGCTGGTATGGCTATTTATGATACGATGAAATTTATTAAACCTAATATTTCTACTGTTTGTATTGGTCAAGCTGCAAGTATGGGCGCATTTTTACTTTCAGGCGGCGAAAAAGGCAAGCGTTATTGTTTACCTAATGCTCGTGTAATGATCCATCAACCTTTAGGTGGTTTTCAAGGTCAAGCGTCTGATATTGAGATTCATGCCAAAGAAATATTATATATTAAAGAAAAGTTAAACCGTTTAATGGCAGAGCATACTGGTCAATCGCTCGAGAAAGTTTCTCACGATACAGACCGTGATAATTTCTTAAGTGCACAGAGCGCAGTTGAATATGGCCTAGTTGACTCCATATTAGAACAAAGAGGTAGTTAATTTATTTTTTAACATTCGTTGTAAAGTGAATTTTAACGATTAAATAATACTTAAAAAATGATTAAATGGCTGCTATGTTATAGTGTCACTATAAATAGAGTAGTTATTAACGGAATTAAAGAATTGAGGTAGGGCATGACCGATATTAAAAGTGGTGACGGTGATAATGGTAAATTACTTTACTGTTCATTTTGTGGCAAAAGCCAACATGAAGTACGTAAACTAATTGCTGGCCCGTCAGTATTTGTATGTGATGAATGTGTTGAGTTATGTAATGACATTATTCGTGAGGAAATAAAAGAAATCTCTCCTAAGGAAGAAAAAGAGGCACTACCTTCTCCGGTTGAAATACGTGAAAGTTTAGATGATTATGTGATTGGCCAAAGCCATGCGAAAAAAGTACTGGCAGTAGCGGTTTATAATCACTATAAACGTTTGCGTAATGGTGATACACATAACGGCGTAGAGCTAGGTAAAAGTAATATTTTATTAATTGGCCCAACAGGTTCAGGTAAAACATTATTAGCACAAACGTTAGCGCGTTTACTTGATGTACCTTTTACGATGGCAGATGCGACAACATTAACTGAAGCTGGTTATGTTGGCGAAGATGTTGAAAATATTATTCAAAAACTTTTACAAAAGTGTGACTATGACGTTGAAAAAGCACAACGTGGTATTGTATATATTGATGAAATAGATAAAATCTCTCGTAAATCAGATAATCCGTCAATAACCCGTGATGTATCGGGTGAAGGGGTTCAACAGGCACTTTTAAAGCTTATTGAAGGCACTATTGCTTCTGTGCCGCCACAAGGTGGCCGTAAACACCCTCAGCAAGAATTTTTACAAGTAGACACGTCTAAAATTTTATTTATTTGTGGTGGTGCCTTTGCAGGTCTTGATAAAGTGATTGAACAGCGCAGCCATACTGGGACAGGAATTGGCTTTGGCGCCGAAGTTCGAGGCAAAGATGAAGAAATAACCCTGACCCAAATACTCGAAGACGTTGAGCCAGAAGATTTAGTAAAATATGGATTAATTCCTGAATTTATTGGCCGTTTGCCAGTGGTCGCCACTTTACGTGAACTGGATGAATCAGCATTGATTCAAATTTTACAAGAGCCTAAAAATGCGTTAACTAAGCAATTTGCTGCCTTGTTTGATATGGAAAACGTTGAACTAGAGTTTAGGGAAGATGCACTTAATGCCATTGCTAGAAAAGCTATGGACAGAAAAACTGGTGCACGTGGTTTACGTTCAATTGTAGAAGGGGTACTACTCGACACTATGTATGATCTACCTTCAATGAAAGGGGTGAGTAAGATTGTGGTTGATGAAACTACCATTAAAGGTGAATCTAAGCCTTTAGTTATTTACGACAACCAGCCAGAGCAAGCTGCGTCAGAGTAAATTTTACTGCGACAAACACAGTATTCATATAAAAAGAGTCTTTTAGGCTCTTTTTTGTTTTCTATTTATTGATGCTAGTGCTTGTAAGTTTTCGATCTATCCCCATATACTTTCTATCAGTAATTATAATATTTTCAAAGAGACACACATGACCGAAGAATTATCGAGTGTAGTTGAAATCCCCGTTCTTGCCTTAAGAGATGTTGTTGTTTATCCGCAAATGGTTATACCGTTATTTGTAGGCCGAGAAAAATCTATTCGTTGCTTAGACCTTGCGATGGAAAATGACAAGCAGGTATTTCTAGTGGCACAAAAAGACGCAGCAGTAGATGATCCTCAAGCGAGCGATGTTTATGAAACCGGCACGGTGGCAACCATTTTACAAATGTTGAAGTTACCAGATGGCACTGTAAAAGTGTTAGTAGAAGGCGTACAGCGTGCTAAAGTTGTTAAATTTGTTGAAACCGAAGAATACTTTAGTGCCAACATTGACTATTTAGCAATCGAAAATAGCGCAGAAGATGATAATGAAATCTTAATTCGCTCAGCTATTTCTCAATTTGAAGGTTACGTAAAACTAAATAAAAAAATACCACCTGAAGTACTTTCTTCGGTTGCCGGTATTGATGACGCAGAGCAGCTAGCTGATACCATGGCAGCACATATGCCATTGAAGTTAATTGAAAAGCAAAAAGTGCTTGAAATAAATGATATTGTGAAGCGCTTAGAGCATTTAATGGCACTAATGGAAGGCGAAATAGATCTGCTTCAAGTTGAGAAAAAAATCCGCACGCGCGTTAAAAAACAAATGGAAAAAAGCCAACGTGACTACTATTTGAATGAGCAAATGAAAGCGATTCAAAAAGAGTTAAACGAAGGTGAAGAAGGCGTTGATGAACTAGAGCAAATCGCTCAGCGCATAGAAGACGCGAAAATGCCGGCAGAAGCGAAAGATAAAACCTTAGCTGAGCTACAAAAACTAAAAATGATGTCGCCCATGTCTGCTGAGGCAACGGTGGTACGAAGTTACATTGACTGTATGCTAAATGTACCGTGGAAAAAGCGTAGTAAATTAAAACGTAACCTAGCATTAGCACAAGAAGTGCTAGACAAAGACCATTACGGCTTAGACAAAGTGAAAGAGCGCATACTCGAGTACTTGGCAGTTCAGCAACGTGTTAGCCAGCTTAAAGGCCCTATTCTTTGCTTAGTTGGCCCTCCAGGGGTTGGTAAAACTTCTCTAGGCCAATCTATTGCGAAATCAACGGGGCGTAAATACGTAAGAATGGCGTTAGGTGGTGTTAGAGATGAAGCGGAAATCCGTGGTCACCGTCGTACTTATATAGGTTCTTTACCAGGCAAGTTAATCCAAAAAATATCTAAAGTTGGGGTGAAAAACCCACTATTTTTATTGGATGAAATAGATAAAATGGCGTCAGATATGCGAGGCGATCCCGCATCAGCATTATTAGAGGTGTTAGATCCTGAGCAAAATTCAAGCTTTAATGATCATTACCTAGAAGTTGATTATGATTTATCTGATGTTATGTTTGTTGCCACGTCAAATAGTATGGATATACCTGGCCCATTGCTTGACCGGATGGAAGTTATTCGTTTGTCTGGGTACACTGAAGACGAAAAGCTTAATATAGCCCGCAGCCACCTTGTGGAAAAACAAATAGAACGTAATGGTTTAAAAGCCAATGAAATTATAATAGAAGATAGCGCCATTATTGGTATTATTCGTTACTACACCCGAGAAGCCGGTGTGCGGGGGCTAGAGCGAGAAATTTCTAAATTATGTCGTAAAGCGGTAAAAGCTATTTTATTAGATAAAAAACTAAAAAAAGTGGTGGTTAAACAAGACAACTTAGATGAATACCTCGGTGTACAACGTTTTGATTACGGTAAAGCTGATGAAGAAAACAGAGTTGGCTTAGTGACGGGCTTAGCATGGACACAAGTCGGTGGTGAACTTCTGACTATTGAAACAGCGTCTGTACCAGGGAAAGGTAAACTAACTTATACCGGCTCGTTAGGTGATGTTATGCAGGAGTCAATTCAGGCAGCGATGACAGTAGTACGTAGTAGGACTGAAAAACTGCGCATTAATGATGATTTTTACGAAAAGCGTGATATTCACGTACATGTGCCTGAAGGAGCAACACCAAAAGATGGGCCTAGTGCTGGTATTGGTATGTGTACAGCACTGGTTTCTAGCTTAACCGGAAACCCTGTAAAAGCAGATGTTGCTATGACGGGAGAGATCACCTTGCGTGGTGAAGTATTAGCCATTGGTGGTTTAAAAGAAAAACTGTTAGCTGCGCATCGTGGTGGTATAAAAACGGTTGTGATCCCTCATGACAATGCACGAGACTTAAAAGAAATCCCTGAAAATGTTAAGGCAGATCTAGCAATTCATCCAGTAAAATGGATAGACGAAGTGCTGGCAATCGCGCTTGAGCATCCGGTAGAGCAGTGGCAAGTAGAATAATTTTCAGCCACTTAAAGTTGCTTTTTTATGGTAAATAACAAAAAAAAGCAAAAAAAGGCGAAAAAACAAGAGAAAAGTGAAATAAAGGCTTTTCAAACGCTGAAACTATGGTAAGTTAACTACGCTTTTGTCGCTAGACCCCTTGTTTAGTATACCTAACAGGGTTACCGCCAGTAGGTATTCGTAACAAAGGAGTAGACATAACAGCATTTTTTAAACTCGGCGCTTGATGTTCAAAAAAAATAAAACAACAAACTAAATTTTATTTTTATAGGACGAACTTTTATGAAAGCTTTTATTAAAGACAAGTAAAAATAGCGTTGCAATAATAACAATTGAAGGGGTATACACTGTGAATAAATCTCAACTTATCGAGAAAATTTCTGAAGGCGCTGACATTTCAAAAGCTGCTGCGGGTCGCGCATTAGATTCATTTATTGGCGCTGTAACTGAAGAATTACAAAGTGGTGAGCAGGTTGCTCTAGTTGGTTTTGGTACATTCTCTGTACGTGACCGTGCTGCACGTACTGGTCGTAACCCACAAACGGGTGCAACTATTCAAATCGCTGCAGCTAAAATCCCATCTTTTAAAGCGGGTAAAGCATTAAAAGATGCTTGTAATGGCTAATAATATAATTAATTACGTTGAGTAATTATTTTTTATATTATTTAAAGACCACCTCAAGGTGGTCTTTTGCTTTTTAATTGACACCAATAAATATAAAAGCAAATAAAAGTCATCTAGCGCTTCAAGCGGTGGGTTGCATCTGCTAAAATCGCGAGCAACAAAAACTTATAGCTTAAGTATCGGTATTATTAATCGATATTAATTATTAGTATTAATAATCGGTTGGTTACAAA
This sequence comes from Colwellia sp. F1, assembly GCF_056238625.1. NCBI lineage: Bacteria > Pseudomonadati > Pseudomonadota > Gammaproteobacteria > Alteromonadales > Colwelliaceae > Colwellia > Colwellia sp. F1. Next base: position 118,446 of record NZ_JBWDLI010000003.1, on the reverse strand, counting down.
TCAGCTTTAGAGAAAAGAGATAAAAATGTTAGAGAATATTAGAGAAAGCTCGCAGGGCTACACAGCCAAAATCATCCTTGGCCTTATTATATTAACCTTCGCTGTTGCTGGTATTGGTAGCTACACAAATTCGGTTGATACCTCAGTCGCAACGGTTAACGGTGAAAAAATAACACAACAAGCATTTGATAGAGCTTATCAGGCTCAACGTAACCGCATGGCGCAACAGTTTGGCGAAATGTTTGAAACTTTAGCAAATGACAGTAATTATATGGCAAATTTTCGCCAAGGTGTGTTAGATAATTTAATTAATGAAAAGCTTATTGACCAAAGCGCGCAAGACCTTTCAATCCGTGTATCTGATGAGCGTATAAAAGATACCATTAGAAACATGCCTGAATTCCAAGTTGATGGCGTATTTGATAACAATCGCTACCTTGCTTTAATTAATCAAGCAGGCTTTTATCAATCTTCAAGCTTTCGTGATTATTTACGCGTAGAAATGACACGTCGTCAATTATCTCAAGCATTAGTGGCAACCGAATTTAACTTACCTTACCAAGAAACTTTACAACAAAATTTACAAAATCAAACACGCGATATTCGTTTTGCAACTATTTCTGCGAAGCAATTTGAAGCTGGCATTGAAGTAAGTGATGTTGAAATTAACAATTATTATCAAGCTAATCAAAATCGTTTTGAAAACAAAGAACAAGTAAAAGTAAACTATATTTACTTAAGTGTTGAAGATATCGCTAAAGATATTCAAGTTTCTGATGATGATGTTGCTGCGTATTATCAAGACAACATTGCAAGCTATACACAAGCTGAGCAACGCCGTGTATCTCATATCCTTATTGGTTTTACAGAAGACGATGCTACCAGTGAAGCAGAAGCCAAAGCGCAAGCTGAAACAGTGCTAGCGCGTTTGTCTGCAGGTGAAGACTTTGCCACGTTAGCGCAAACATTTTCTAGTGATACTTTTAGTGGTGAAAACGGTGGTGATTTAGACTTTATAGAACCAGGTGTTATGGGTGATGCTTTTGACGAAGCTGCTTTTGCCTTAACGAATGTTGGCGAAGTAACCGACTTAGTTAAAACGAGCTTTGGTTACCACATAATAAAATTAACTGAGTTAAAAGCAGAAACTATCCAAAGTCTAGCCGATGTTAAAGAAGAGCTATATATCAAAGTTAGTAACGACATGGCACAAGAAAAATACTACACACTAACTCAAGAAATGGCACGGATTAGTTTTGAGTTTCCAGACAGCTTAGACGATGCAGCAAACGAAGTGAATGCTAAAGTAGAAACTTCACCTTGGTTAACGCATGCGGGTAACGAAGCGCCCTTTGATAATCCCCAGGTACTTGAAGCAGCTTTTTCTGATTTGGTCCTGCAAGATAATATGAACTCAGATATTATTGAAATCAATGATAGCTCAGCTTTAGTCTTACGCTTAAACACTTACCAAGAAGCTAATGTGAAACCACTGGCTGAAGTAGAAGCACAAATTAAGGCAACTTTAGTTGCACAAAAAGCCACAGATAAGGCACAACAAACCGTTGAAGCACTATTGGCACAGTTTAAAGCTGGTGATGATATTAGTGAAAAACTTGCTGAAAACCAGGCAGAGTTTATTAACAAAGAAAAAATGACCCGTTATAGTGCCGATATTGATCAAAGCATTGTTCGTGAGGCATTTGTTTTGCCACACCCAACGCAAGGCAATATTTCTGCTTCAACCGTTGCACTTAGCAATGGCGACTTAGCCTTGGTAGAAGTGCAAGCCGTTGATCTGGTAGCGGGCGAAGTAGACCCACAACTTTCTCAACAGCAAACTTCTCAATTAGCGCAGTCGACTTATCAAAGTTATATTGACTCATTGAAAGTAGATGCAAAAATTACCAGAAAAACGGTCGCTGAGTCGGCAAGTTATTAGCACTTAGGTGTAACTAACAAATGCAAATGGCGAGTGATATACCCTGCGTATAGCACTCGCTATTTTCGTTATGGCATTAGATAATGACTAGAGAAACATTGCTCAAACCGAATTCAGGTTATTTTACAGTAATTGCTAATTAAAGCCTTCTAGGTCTCATTTGAAAATTTTGATTCATCAGTAACTTTTGAGTTACTTTGTGTTGAGGTTTATTCATAATGTCTAGCGTTTTACCTGATTCAACTACCTTGCCTTGTGATAACACCATAATGTCATCGCTAAAATGACGAATAATCCCTAAATTATGAGAAATTAAAATATAGGCTAAGCCCATTTGTTGTTGTAGATCAAGCAATAGGTTAATCATCTGTGAGCGTAATGAAGGGTCAAGTGCCGCTAATGACTCATCTAATATAATAACCTGTGGCTGAAGAATGATTGCTCTAGCAAGTGATATACGCTGTTTTTGACCACCTGAAAACATATGAGGATAAAAATTCATATGATCACCCAGCAAGCCTACCTTTTGTAACGTTGCCCTGATCAATTCTTGTCGCTTTTTCTCATTAAAGGGGGTATTGAGTTTCAAGGGTTCGTCTAATAACTGTAATATCGTTAAACTAGGGTTGAGTGTTGTGCCTGAATCTTGAAATATCATCCGAATATGCTGGCAACGCTGTTTATAACTACTGTCGAGTAGTACTTGGCCATTTAAGTATATGTCACCACTTGTTGCAGGCTCTGCACCAACTAATAATTTGGCAAGGGTAGATTTACCAGCACCTGTTTCACCAATAATTGCGAGCGTTTTATGTGCCTCAATAGAAAAGGAAATTGGCGCTAATACTGTTTTTACAGTTTTTTTAAACCAAAACCGCCTCTGTAGATAAGACTTGCTTAATGCGTCTACTTTAAGTAATACAGTCATATTAATCTGTGCCTTTTACTGCTTTACGTTTTGATTTTAATTGCGTTAAAGGGAAATGACAACTGACTTTGTGGTCATGAAAACTAGTAATTTTAGGCGCTTGTACACAGGCTTGCTGTGCTCTTGGACAACGAGGCCCCAGCCGGCAACCTATGGGTAAGTGCTGTAGAATAGGGATGCTACCCGGCAGTGTCATAAGCCTTGATTTAGTCGGTAAATGATAATTTGCACTGGGGCTACTATCCACTAATGCTTTGGTATAAGGGTGTAGGGGGCTTTTAAATATTTGTTCAGTTGTGCCTGCCTCAACAAACTGGCCGCTGTACATTACCGTTATTTTATGGGTCCAATAGGCTATGTTTTCTAAGTCATGGCTGATCAACAATATAGACATGTTTTTCAACTGATTTAAACTGGCCAACAGCCTAAATATTTGACCTTGGTTGGTATTCTCCATTGCGGCAGTAGGTTCATCAGCAATAAGTAGTACGGGGTTTCTTGCTAAAGCGATAGCAATCATCACACGCTGACATATTGCGTCGGTTAATTGATGCGGATAACTTTTAAGACAAGCATTATGATTTTTAATCCCTACCTTAAGTAACAAATTAATCGCAGCGTCGTGTCGTTGCTTTCTTTTTTGCCAAAAAAAACCAGTAAAAGCACTGGTGTCAATCGCTTCGGCCAGTTGATTTTTTATTGTTGTTGTTGGATCTAAACAAGCCATAGGCTCTTGGAAAACCATAGCAATATCACGGGATATTAATGCCTTGCGCTCAGCTATAGATAAACTTAATAAATCAATACCACGCCAATGAAACCTATCTGCGTGCACATTCCATTTGTCGTCTAAAACCCCTACAATCGCTTGTGCTAAGAGTGATTTACCTGAGCCAGACTCACCTACTAACCCCCGAAATTCTCCTTCTTTCATGATTAAGCTTACTTTATCAACAGCTAAAATATTGGTTGTGTCACCAATTAATTCAATGGACAAATTTCTAATGTCGAGTAAATTCATTATTTATCCTTGCGTAACTTCAGTGCATGGCGAATACCTTCACCAACAAGGTTGGTGGCAATCACGGCAAATAAAATTGCTAAACCGGGTAAATAAACCGTCCATGGGGCTATGTAGAATAAATCTAAACCGTTGGCTAATATTGCTCCCCATTCAGGTAGGGGAATTTGTGCACCTAAGCCTAAAAAACCTAAGGTAGCAATATCTAAAATAGCAGCGGATTGCGCTAATGTTGCTTGGCTCATGATCCTATCAACAATGTTTGGAAAAATAGAATAATACAAAAGCCTAAAAGGACTGGCACCGTCGAGTCGAGAGGCAAGCACATAATCTTTACGTGACTCTTCTTTTACGGCATAGCGCGTTATATGTATAAATTGAGGGATAAGGATAATAACGACAGCCCATAAGGTATTACTAATGCCAGGGCCTAAAATAGCAACAATAATAATCGCTAATAATAGTGAGGGAATTGATAATATAACATCAAGAAAGTGATTAAGAAAACTCGATTTTATCCCTGTTGTTAACGCAGATAATGAACCAATTACCACACCAATAACAAGTGAGATTATAACAACGATAAAACTAAGGCCAAAGGTTAATGAGGTACCGTACATTAAACGAGAAAGCATATCTCGTCCTAATTCATCGGTGCCAAGTAAATAGCTGATGTTTCCTTCTTCATGCCATGCTGGCGGTAATAGCAGTATATCAAGTTGGCCGTCAATAGGTGAATGAGGGGCAAGTAGCGGGGCAAAAACAGCGAGAATAATCAAGAAAATAAAGCAGCTTAAACCAACCATTGCCACCGGTGTTTTTCTAAAAATTTGCCATAACTGCATAAAGGGTGACGGAAAAACTTCCTCTAAATATATTTTATCACGAGCCATACTTATTACCTCGGGCTAGTGGGTTTAACGCAGCATAAATAAAATCAGTTAAAATATGTACGATAAAAATAAAACAAGACAAAACCAACAACCCACCTTGTATAGCGGTGTAGTCTCGTTGATAAATGCTTTCAATAAGCCAACGCCCAATGCCTGGCCAGCTGAAAATAACTTCTGTTACCATGGCAATAGTCACCAAGTTGGCAAACTGTAACCCCACATGGCGAATGATTTTAATTAAAGCATTTCTAATAGCGTGGCGAAATATCATTTGTTGAAAGGTTAAGCCTTTGGCATGTGCGGCTTTAATATAACTGGTTTCTAGTACTTCAATCATAGAGGTTCGTGACAAACGAATAAATATAGTGGTAGGGGCAACAGCAATAACACATGCCGGTAATATGATATGTGCCGTAGCATCTAAAAACGCTTGCCATTTATAAGGGTTGTCGCTAAGTAAAATATCAACAAACTGAATACCGGTGATTAACTTTATTTCGTACAATAAGCTTATTTGTCCGGCAGAAGGAAGCCAGCCTAAATTAATTGAAAAGAGTAAAATTGCTAATAACCCTAGCCAAAATACCGGTATTGAGTAACCTAACATAGAAATAAATAAAATCATGTTATCTACTGCTTTGTTATGTTTTATCGCGGCAACAAACCCCAGAGGAATACCAATAAACATCGCAATACATAAGGCAACTAAACTTAATTCAATCGTTGCAGGCAATAAGCTGAGCATCTCAGCACCAATGTCAGATTGACTTGACATAGACATGCCAAAGTCCCCTTGAGTAATATGTTGTAGGTAAGCGATATATTGCCAAAAAATATTGCTGTCGGCTCTATAGGCACTTTCTATTGCGCTTAATTGTGTCGGGGTGGCGTTCACAGCACCAGACATATTGATGATTGCATCACCAGGGAATAAAAATCCTAAACTAAAAGACAGTAATGTTAATACTAGCATGGTGAAAATAAACAAACTAAGCCGACGCAAAGTAAAAATGAACATAATTAATTCTCATCCATATTTAAAGGGCGTTCTGGCTTGTCAATGTTATGATGAGTTGTTAGCGCCTTATGTTTATTTACTTGGTAGAAATTGATACCACCAAATCTCGTGAGTATGTCTCCCGTTATCTTGGTATTACGTGCTTGGTAACGCTTTGAGTGAGCAATAGGAATCAGGGGAATTTCTTCTGTTATAATTTTCATTGCTTGGGTGTAATATTTTTTTCTTTGACTTAAGTCATTTGTTTTTAAAGCGTTGTGAATGACCTCGTCGTAGTCTTGGTTACACCAAAAAGTTGTATTGCTACCCGTATCACCTGCAGAGCAACTTAGCATGGGTGAAAAAAAATTATCTGGATCGGGGTGATCGGCAGACCAACCTAATAAGAAACTCTGGTGCTCACCACGTTTTAAGCGGTTTAAAAAAGTATTCCATTCATAAGTGATAATATTCACTTTAATGCCGATAGCGTTTAAATCAGCTTGGATAAGCTTGGCCATAGTGATGGCGTTGGGGTTATAGGGCCTTCGTATTGGCATAGCCCATAAGTCCATGGTAAAACCTTGAGAAAAGCCTGCCTTATTCAATAAGTCTTTTGCTAATGTCGGGTTAAAGTCTTGCAGTGGAATACTGTCATCATACGCCCAAGAGCTTTTAGGTAGTATGGATCTTGCAGGCTCAGCCTTACCTTGGTAAATAGCTTGAAGTAACACAGGTTTATTAATGGCATAATTCACAGCTTGCCTAACTATTTTATTATTAAAAGGCGGTTTTGTTACATTAAAACCCAAATAACCAACATTTAGGGCGGTAATAGATTCTAAGGTTAAATTTTTGTTCTGGGTTATTTTGTTATGTGCGATGGGGTAGGACATCACATCACACTCTTTTGCTAATAGTTTGGTCAGCCTGCTTGTATTACTGGTGGTAATATCAAAAATTAACTGTTCTACTTGTGCAGGTCCACGCCAATATTGTTCATGGCGATAAAAACGAATAAATGAACTCACCCGATATTCTTTTAGTTTAAAAGGGCCTGTACCTATTGGATGTGTATCTATATTATTTTTTAGCTGCTGTTGCATGAGTTGTTCGCCATATTCAGCTGATAAAATAACCCCGTAGTCAGTGGCTAAATTGGCAAGAAATGAGCTGTCGGCATAATACAAATGAAAACGGATAGTGTATTCATTTATTTTTTCTATTTTTTCAACAAGTTGATTAAAACCTATATTCTGAAAAAAAGGATAGCTTCCACCAGAGACTAAATGATAGGGATGCTCAGTATTTAGGATACGGTTAAAGCTAAAAATAACATCATCAGCGTTGAGTGTTCTAGTTGGAGTAAAGTAGTCTGTTTGATGGAAAGCGACATCCTTGCGTAAATAAAAAGTGACTTTTTTTCCATTTTGGGTAACATGCCAAGCTTTTGCTAGCGCAGGTGTAAGCGTATTTTCTTGCCCCTGATAGTTGAGTAAGCGGTCATATAACTGGTTTGATGTGGCATCAAGGGTTGTGCCTGATGTGATCAGTTGTGGGTTAAAAGTTTCAGGAGAGCCTTCAGCGCAGTATAGAACGCCTCGCTCATTTATTGACACAGGGCCTTTGTCATTGCAGCCAAACAAAGCGAGTAAGCTTAAACACAAAACAAGGTTAATTTTAATGTTATTCATCGGCATCGTTACCATCGAGTAAGTTATATTTTTTTAAATAACCTCTTAATTGATGATAGGTCAATTCAAGCGCTTGTGCGGTTTTCTTTTGATTATATTGACAGTGAGCTAATGCCGATTTAATTAAGGTAATTTCATAATTTTGTGATAATGACTTTAATGACTGAGGAAACGGTATGTGGTTAGGGGGGGCTACCCTAGTGGTATTTGTTGGAGCAAACTCGGTACTAGTGTTGTCCTGTTTATTCTGATTTTTGGAAGTTGAGAAGCTATTTGTTATGGTTTCGTTTAGTGGGTTGTCGGGTGTTTTTATTCGCTGGCTTGGTCTAAAAGGAGATTCAAAGGGGTCAATAACTAAATCATGTACTGGTAAGTGGGGGTTATTACAGCGATAAACGCTTCGCTCAATAACATTTTTTAGTTCACGAATATTACCAGGCCAAGAGTATTCAAGCATAGACTTTTTAGCCTGTTCGGTAAAACCACTAAAGAATTCAAATTCTAATTCACGTGCCATGGCCATGGCGAAATGCTCAGCTAGCATAACAATATCATCACGGCGTGCTCTTAGTGGTGGTAGGGTAATTACGTCAAAGGCGAGGCGGTCAAGTAGGTCTGCTCTAAAGTGCCCCGATGCAGCTAAACTAGGTAAATCTTCATTGGTGGCGGCGACCAAGCGTACATCTGTTGTTAGGGTACGAGAGCCACCAACACGCTCGAATTCGCCATATTCTACTACACGCAATAACTTTTCTTGAATTAAGCTGGAGGTATTGGCTATTTCATCTAAAAACAAGGTGCCATTATCTGCGCGCTCAAAGCGACCTTCATGGCGTTTGTTAGCGCCAGTGAATGCGCCTGAGTCATAGCCAAATAATTCAGTTTCAAGCAAATTATCATTTAGCGCGGCACAATTTAACTTTAAATAACTTTGCTCCCAACGTTTTGACAAATAATGCAACCGCGCTGCGACTAATTCTTTACCTGTGCCGCGCTCACCAATAATTAATACGGGTTTACTTAGCGGTGCAATGTGAGAAATTTGCTCTAACACTTCTAAAAAACTATTAGATTGCCCAAGAAGATTGTCTTGTTTATTAAAGCGTGCCATGCGTTGACCTATGATTGATACCCAAAATATTAAGTTTAGCTGTGTTAACTGTTCATCTGGCTTTAATAGGAATAGCGCAACCAGACTTGATGTTAGTTAATTTCACTAACAAATAGTGTATTTCATTAACACATAAGATAAAAGTATTTTTTACTCTATAAAAAATACTTTCTAAAACATAAGGTTAATCTATTATGACATATTGGCGTAAAAAATGAATAATACTAACGATATATTAATAGTTATTATATTTAAGCAGTATAACTGAAATTTTTAATTTAAGAAAAGAGGGTGTTGTAATGGGAATTTTTTCAAGGTTTGCCGATATTATTAATTCTAATATTAATAATTTATTAGATAAAGCAGAAGATCCTGCCAAAATGGTTAGATTAATTATCCAAGAAATGGAAGACACATTAGTTGAGGTGCGATCTAATTCAGCGAAAACATTAGCGGATAAAAAACAGTTAACTAAACAAATAGCACGTTTTGACGCTGAAGTTGAGCAATGGCAAGAAAAAGCAGAATTAGCGTTAAGTAAAGACAGAGAGGACTTGGCTCGGGCGGCTTTAATAGAAAAGAAAAAGAGTAGCGAAAAAGCTCAATCAATTAAACAAGAGTTGGTGCTTGTTGAAGACAATATTGCTAAGCTTCAAGATGAAATCTCACAATTACAAGAGAAGTTAGCTGATGCGAAAGCACGACAAAAAGCGATAATTATACGTGAAAAAACGGTGAGCTCTCGTTTAAAAGTAAAACAAAATATCAACAGCAATAAGGTTAATGATGCTTTAAGCCGCTTTGACCGTTATGAAAGCAAAATTGATGGTATTGAAGCACAAGTAGAGTCTTATGACTTAGGTAGCCAATCATTAGCCGATGAGATTTCTGCGCTTGAAACCAGTGAAAAAGTTGATGAAGAATTAGCCTTACTAAAAGAAAAAATGAAACAAAAACCATTGTAATCTTTAACAAAGGACGTTAAAAAGTTAAATTGAAAGCCGCTTTAGCTCGCAAGTTACCTATTTTTATATCAATGTTAGCTCGCTACTTAACGATGCACAGACCAGCGAGATAAAGCAGAAAAACTATTGAACAGTTAAGGAGAAGTAGAGTGGAAGATATTATTATGGCGCCGATCATCATCTTTTTGGTTATTGTTGCGCCTATTTGGTTAGTCTTACATTACCGGAGTAAAGGCCAAGTTAACCAGGGGCTAACTGAAGAAGAGTATATTCAGTTAGCAGAGTTATCAAAAACAGCAGACAAAATGGCTGATCGCATTAAAACCTTAGAAGCCATTTTAGATGTAGAAACACCACAGTGGAGAGATAAACTATGAAGACCAGACGAGGTGAACTTTACCGAAACTCGAAACAAGGCAAAATAGCTGGAGTTTGTGCGGGTATTGCTGACTACCTCGGCTGGGAACCTTGGTTGGTGAGGATTTTAGTTGTTTCAGGAGTTTTATTTGGTATCCCTTTTTTAATTTTAGGTTATATTGCTGCCTGGTTTATTTTAGACGACAAGCCCAAAACACCATTAAAAAAGTCAAATAGAAAATTTCACCAAACGGAAAGTTCTGCCTATAGCTTCAATAGCACGGGTTCAGTGGGGGATGAATATGAAGACACACCAATTAAAGTAAAAACACGTGTTTGGCAGTCGGGAGAACCCCCTAAACAGGCTTTTCATGATATTAAAGAGAAGTTTAGCTCACTTGAAAAAAAGCTCCAGGGTATTGAGCAATATGTAACGTCTTCAGAGTTTACTGTTGTTAGAGAAATTAATAAATTATAGTTAATTTCTCTAGCTGTTAAATAATAACCGGCTTGCTAACGTTAGTTAGAAATTAATGGGCTACTGGTAGAGTCCCTAATAACAAGCTGAGGTATATATTGGCTTAATTCTTTAACACCGTTTTGCTTACGCACTTGACGAATTAATAAATTGGCAGCATCTTGTGCTATTTGTTTGTTAGGTTGGTTAGCTGTAGTAAGCTTTGGCCAGGTTTGACGAGAGAATGGGCTGTTTTCAAAACCTGCAATGGATAACTGCTCTGGTATATTAATATTCATTAGTCGAGCAGCAAACAAAGCGCCTGCGGCAATTTCATCGTTACAGGAAAAAATAGCAGTGGGGGTGTTAGTTTTACCAAGACCAGCAGCCATTAACGTTTTAGCACCATTAACCCCTGACTCAAAAGAATACTCCCCCTCAATTAATAAGTGCTTATTAAAGGGAATATCATTTGCTTTTAATGCGCGCCTATAACCTTTGTAACGTTCAATAGTTGACATATGTTCAGCGCCACCTGCAATAAAGGCTATTTTTTTATGCCCTAAATCAATTAAATGTTGCGTGATTGTTTGAGCTGCTTCTCTATCGTTTACCATAACACAAGGGCTTAATTCGTCTGGGGCGATATCTCCAGACATAATACGCACTACTTTTATGTCAAGTTCGGTAATACGTTTAACAAACTCTGGTTGCTCTGAAAAAGGAGGCGTTAACACCAAGCCAGCAACGCGGGCTTGCTTGATAGTGTTTACTATTTCTTGCGTAATATTTTCTTGTTGAGAATCACAAGGGTTAATTAATAGCTCAAAACCTTGCTGACGGCAGGCAGACAAAATACCTTCTTGCATATCAATAATATAGTAGGCATTAGGGTTGTCATAAACATAAGCGATAGTAAAAGACTTAGTACCTGCTAAATTACGTGCAGCAAGATTGGGTTGATAGTTAAGCTCTTTTACAGCGGCCTGTACTTTTTCACGGGTAAGTTGGCGTACAGACGGCTCGTTATTCATCACCCTTGAGACGGTTTTAATTGATACACCGGAAAGTTTGGCAACGTCATTAATTGTTGTTTTCATTTATCAATTTAACCTTTATTTAATTGCTTATTTTTTATCTAGGTAACGGTTACCAGCAAACAATAGGGGAGTGCTCCCTTACCTACGCAGTAATCACTATAATGCGCTTCCATTTAATTCAATTATAAATGATATAAACACAAACAAGAAGCAAAACAAGCATTGACAGCGTTGTCATTTTTTATTAGGGTAGCATAAAAATTTAAAAAAACATATATTTCTTACCAAAGCACTATTATTGTCATAAATACGCTTAATAATATTATTGTTTACGATGATAATAATCATATCAATTTGATATAATACTAACTTGGTGTTGTACCAATTTGGTATTACTCAAAATTTAGGAATTTACAGGAACCATTATGTCAGATCGCCAAACATTGCCTAGCTGGAAAAAACTCCAAGAACTTGCTTTAAATAAAAAATCTCAACACATGAATACCTTGTTTGCTAATGATAGCAAACGTTTCGAGAAGTTTTCTATTGAGCTACCCAACATGTTGCTTGATTACTCTAAAAACCTTATAGACTGTGAAACACTCGACAGTCTGTTAGAGTTAGCAGAAGAAGCGCAAGTGTGTGAATGGCGTAATAAAATGTTTTCTGGTGATAAAATTAATAAAACAGAAGACAGAGCTGTACTGCATACAGCGTTACGACGTCAAAGTGATCAACCACTGATTGTTGAAGGTGAAAATATAACCGCACAGGTCCAAGACCAGCTGAAAAAAATGAAGGGCTTTGTAAATAAAGTACGCGAAGGCCACTGGTTAGGCTACTCAGGCAAGCGTATAACCGACATTGTAAACATTGGTGTTGGTGGCTCTAATCTTGGTCCCCAAATGGTGACCGAGGCGTTAAAACACTATAGTGATGGCGCGGTCAATGTCCACTATGTATCGAATGTTGACGGTGCACAAATTGTGGAAGTTTTACGCCCGTTAGAGCCGCAGAATGTTTTATTTATTGTATCGAGTAAAACATTTACAACCACAGAAACCATGACCAACGCCAAAACAGCGATGAAGTGGTTAACCGGTGCTTCGTTTGATAATAAAGCCATTGCAAAACATTTTGTTGCCGTAACCGCAAATAAAGAAAACGCGATGAGTTTTGGTATTGAAGAGCAAAACATTTTTGGTATGTGGGATTGGGTCGGTGGACGTTTTTCACTATGGTCAGCTATTGGTCTAGCCATTGCCCTTGATTTAGGGTTTGATAAGTTTATGGAATTGCTTGATGGTGCTAACGATATGGACCAACATTTCATTAACGCGCCATTAAGAAATAACATGCCTACAATAATGGCCCTTATTAGTGTGTGGAACACCACATTCTTAGGCGCGCGTTCACAAGCTATTTTACCTTATGATCAAACATTACATATGTTGTCTGCCTATTTACAGCAAGCAGAAATGGAAAGTAACGGTAAGTCTGTTTCATGGGACGGGGAAGAAGTAGGCTATGCTACAGTACCTTCTATTTGGGGTGAACTGGGTATTAATGGCCAGCATGCATTCTATCAATACCTGCACCAAAGTAATAATGTGGTGCCGGCTGACTTTATCGGCTCAGTAGAAAGTGTTACGCCTGTAAGAGGGCACCATGAAACATTAATGGCTAACTTCTTCGCACAAACTCAAGCGTTAATGGCGGGTGTTGATGAAGCGCAAGTTAGAGCTGATCTTAAAGCAAAAGGCCGTACTGCTGACTATATAGAGAAGGTTGCTCCGCATAAAGTACATAAAGGTAATAGACCAACCAATACCATTTTGTTAAAACGCATCGATCCTAGAACACTTGGCAGTTTAATTGCGGCTTACGAACATAAAATATTTGTTCAGGGTATTATTTTACAAATATGCTCTTTTGATCAGTGGGGTGTTGAACTAGGGAAAGGTTTAGCGGCTGAAATACAAGCAGAATTAGAAAGTAATAATATCTCTGATAAACATGACTGCTCTACTGCAAGCTTAATGAAGTTTTATCAAGAAGCAAAGTAGTGTAAGTGTAGTTTATCTATAATTTATATTCGCTATTAGCTTTCTATGCTAAAAAAAGCAGTCACTTAATAAGTGCCTGCTTTTTTTTTTGTAGTTCCTCTTTGATGATTGAATCAACGCTAGATCTACCTATCCCTAATTCTTTAGCTATTTCTGTGGCACCCACATTCATTGACGAGATGAGAAACTCGCACTATGTATACATATACAATTTACTAGTCTGCGTGATATTGTATTCAAGGGTTGATAGGAGTCAGGCTAAAATTTAGATATTTACTCTCTCGATTTCCGCTCGTAGCTAAACTCTCTCAATACACAAGGAAATGACATAAAGTCGTTAAAGTTTACAACTCTGGCCTCTGCGCTGGTAACTCCCTTAGCTTTTGCTGCTACCTCAATACCTGACCAAGTTAACACATCCGTTGATATGTCATCAGACACATATATTGAATTATCGAATGTCGATATTACCGTTAACTTTCCATTAGGTGGTGCAAGACATATACCTAAAAGGAGTAAAACAAAATTCACTCCTGCTTTTAAAGCTAAATTATCGTTGGCAAAGTTGGCATCAGCAGCATATATATTAGTAGCTGAACTAATGTCTGGAACTGGCGGCTCTATTAACTTTCTCCTTATTTACTCAAAATAAATGGCTTAAGTTCATAGAAAAACGACCGATAACCTGTTAAACCAAGTTTATAAATAACGCTCAAAAGAAAAAGAACATGAAACCTATTACGTCAGCATCAACTCCAATACTTACTTCAATGAACTCGCCAACACAAGCGCAACAAATAAATAATATGGAAGTAAGCCCGTCAAAGACACAAAGTATTCTCCGCACCTCTAACGATACGATAGCAACATCATCACAACAAAGTGCCGCAACTATTAAAGTAGAAACAAATCAACTTACTGCTGATGAAAAAGTAGCTTTAAAGAAAGATCTTAAAGAAATAGCTGACTTTTGGCAAAAAAAAGAAACCTCTGCTGCTGACATGGTCTCTGAAACTCAGCGTATTTTAGCGGAGGTGGCAAAAGAGCAACCCAACCTACTTAATAAAAAATTTGATTTTACCAACACGGGCGATGAAATAGACATCATTGATCATGAGCTAACAAAAGGAGAATACAACTACTTAAAAGCTAAACTTAACGCTAGTGATAAATTGATTGAAGCCACTGATTTTTTAAATGTTGCCGTAGCGACTAATAAAACACAGACACAAGCACCAGGAAATAATAAATTATATACCAAAGAAGACGTTGTTGGCCGAATTCATGTCATGGACGTAATTGAACAAGCTGAAAAAAGATCAGCTGAAAGAATTAGGATCACTGAAGAAAAGGTTGTTATGAAACCCTACGATGCAAGATCCATGTTCAGAGAGGAAGTCCACCTTAACGCGCTTGATATTGTAATGGAGACAAGAGTTCGCTTTAACGCTAAAGTTTAAGCATGTAAATCTCTCGATTGAAATTTAACGACCCTGTAACAGATTTTGTTACAGGGCCTCAGCGAAGGTTCAAATCTTACCAAAAAGTCATTTTTAATTATCAAAGTGGTAAACTTTTCATGACAGAGTTTACCACTACAAATAATTTCTTTTTAAATCTAATGTCTATTTCGAGGGGATGGGCACAAAACCCCTTATACGCGAGTATTTAAAATGACGTGATTAACGTTTTAGTTCCAAACGCTAAACCTCAGCCATTTCTTGAGCTGTATCGAGCATTCTATTAGCAAAACCCCATTCATTGTCACTCCACACTAGCATCTTAACCAAACGCTTATGGCTAACACGAGTTTGATTGCCGTCAACAATACAAGAGTGTATATCATGGTTAAAGTCTACAGAAACAAGCGGCTCTTCAGTATAAGCGAGAATACCTTGTAAACCTTGTGCGCTTAAAGCAGTTTTTTGAGCTTGTTGGATTACCTGGTTAATGGCACTAATACTCACGTCTTCATTTACGGTGACACTTAAGTCCATTGCAGTAACATTCAAGGTAGGTACCCGAACGGCAATCGCTTCAAACCGGCCTTTAAATTTGGGTAATATACGTTCAACACCCAGCGCCAATTTAGTATCCACGGGAATGATAGACTGACTTGCTGCACGACTTCGGCGTAGATCAGGGTGGTAGGCATCAATGACTTGTTGATCATGCATTGAAGAATGAATGGTCGTAATAGTACCGCTTTCAATACCAAAAGCATCATCGAGTACTTTTATTACGGGGACAATGCAGTTAGTGGTACAAGAACCATTAGACACGACCAAATCACTACTTGTTAAAGATTGATGATTAATCCCATAAATAATAGTTGCATCAATATCTTGAGTACAAGGGTGCGAAAATAATACTTTTTTAGCACCTTGTTTTATATGGGCTAAGCCATCTGCTTTGCTACCAAAAATACCCGTACAATCGAGCACAATATCAATGTGATGTTCGTGCCAAGGCAATTGCTCAATCGTATCACAATGCAGTAAAGCTATTTCGTTTTTCCATTGCTCATTCTTTGGCGTGTTACTATTTGAAATAATCAGTGTTTCATTTTCTTGTTCAACAGAAAATGAAAACCGGCCATGCGTTGTGTCATATTTCAATAAATGAGCAATACCTGTTGCGGGCGCTAAATCATTTATCGCGACAATATTAAAAGTGTTATTTCTGCCGCTTTCATAAAGCGCTCTTACAATGCTTCGGCCGATGCGACCAAAACCATTAATGGCAATGTTTATCATAAAATTATCGTTACGGAGGTACCCGTATTATCTAAAAATGAAAGTGGGCAGATATTCTGCCCACTTTTTTATTATCACGTAAGTTGTTTTACTGAAAAAGTAAAATCAATAGCACTAAACTAAAGTGAATTGACTGTGTTAACCACGTTAGCAACGGTGAAGCCGAAGTGCTCTAGCAATACATTGCCCGGTGCTGACTCACCAAAAGTAGTCATACCAACAACTGCACCACTTAAACCAACATATTTAGCCCAATAGTCAACATGTGCTGCTTCAATTGCAACACGTTTACTCACACTGGCAGGTAAAACAGACTCTTTGTAGTCACTTGTTTGTGCGTCAAAGACATTAGTTGAAGGCATAGAAACCACACGTACTTTCACACCTTGCTCGGTTAAGGCCTTAGCAGAATCAACCGCCAATGAAACTTCAGAACCAGTGGCGATCAAAATCACTTCAGGTGTTCCTTCGCAGTCTTGTAAAATATACCCACCTTTAGCAATATCATTGACTTGTGCTTGGTTACGTGACAGAGCAGGTAACCCTTGGCGTGAGAAAACTAAGGCAGAAGGTGCCTTTTGGTTTTGTACTGCAGCTTTCCAAGCAACGGCTGATTCTGTTGCATCACATGGGCGCCATGTGGTTAAGTTTGGTGTCGTACGTAAATTTGCTAATTGCTCAATCGGCTGATGCGTTGGACCATCTTCACCTTGACCAATCGAGTCATGAGTATAAACAAAAATATTTTGAATGCCCATTAACGCTGACATACGCACCGCATTACGTGCATACTCCATAAACATCATGAAAGTAGCGCCGTAGTTGATAAAACCACCATGTAACGAAATACCGTTCATAATGCCGCTCATGCCAAACTCACGTACACCGTAATAAATATAGTTCCCAGCCGGGTCGGTTTCAATGCCTTTTGAGCCAGACCAAAGAGTTAAATTTGAACCGGCTAAATCGGCAGAGCCACCAAGCATTTCAGGCAAAACACTGCCAAAAGCTTCTATGGCGTTTTGTGATGCTTTACGTGACGCAATATTTTCACCGTCGTTATGACATTGTTGAATAAAGGCATTGGCTTTTTCTTCAAAGTCTTGTGGTAATTCACCTTTAATAACACGGCGTTCAAATTCACTTGCTAGCTCAGGGTAAGCAGATTGGTACGCAGCGAATTTTTCATTCCAACTCACTTGGCTCGCAGCGCCTTTTGTTTTTTGGTCCCACTGTGCATAAACATTTTCAGGCACTTCAAATGGTGCATGAGGCCAGTTCAAAAACTCGCGAGTTGCCGCTATTTCATCATCCCCTAATGGCGCGCCATGACAGTGATGTGTTCCTGATTTATTTGGTGAACCAAAACCAATAACAGTTTTACAACAAATAATGCTGGGTTTATCGGTGACCGATTTTGCTTCAACTATGGCAGCGGCAATCGCTTCGCTGTCATGACCGTCAACACTAATAACATGCCAACCGTATGATTCAAAGCGTTGTTGAGTGTTATCAGTGAACCAACCTTCAACATTACCGTCAATTGAAATACCGTTATCATCCCAAAAGGTGATTAACTTGCCTAACCCTAATGTACCGGCCAACGAACAAGCTTCGTGCGAAATACCTTCCATTAAACAACCATCACCAACAAAACAATAAGTGTAATGGTCAACAATATTGTGTTTATCACGATTAAATTGTGCGGCCAAGGTTTTTTCTGCAATAGCCATTCCTACAGCATTTGAAATACCAGCACCTAATGGCCCTGTGGTTGTTTCAACACCAGGAGTGTAACCATATTCAGGGTGGCCTGGCGTTTTAGAATGTAATTGGCGGAAGTTTTTTAAATCATCAATAGATAAATCGTAGCCAGACAAGTGTAATAGCGAATAAATTAGCATTGAACCGTGACCGTTAGATAATATAAATCGATCACGATCAGCCCAATTAGGATCGTTTGGGTTATGTTTTAAGAAATCACGCCATAAAACTTCAGCGATATCCGCCATTCCCATAGGGGCACCTGGGTGCCCTGATTTTGCTTTTTGTACACTATCCATGCTTAAAACACGAATTGCATTCGCTAGTTCTTGACGCGATGACATATTAGCTCCAGATCTATTTTTATTGAAAAGGTGTAATTGAATTAGACGTATTTTCCCCTACCATTAGGCATATCGCAAATTTAATTACACAATATTCAATGTTTTTTAGGTTGTATTAGGTTACTTTTCATAAAAAGCTAATGAAAACAACTACTAACAAGTTTTAATTTCTATATTACGGCTGAATAAAAGTGACGAAAAAATATAAAAAGTAGTTGTAATTAAAGGATAAATGTTTATTCGTATTGCTACAATGAAGGCAAGGGTTTAACAAAAGTGTAATAAAGATTAAAAAAATCAATAATTAGCTTGAATTTTTAAATGGAATAGTTTAGTTTTTAATCAAGTGTTTTAAGCAAATAACGTTAAATGGTTATTAAATGCTGTAAACACTTTAATGTCGTAAACATAAAAGAAATAAAAATAACTAAATGGTAATTAGGTAACTAAAATGCGTAAGTCATCCCCTAAAGGGTTAAAGCTGACTACGGTTATTTTTGCAGTATTTGTAATGACCGTTTCAGCAATACTGAGCAATGCTACAGTAGCTGATGACATGGAAGTAAAAACAGCACAATCAGAATAATAAACTCGCTAGATGTACAACATCTTCAGAGCAATAAATTAATGCAATAAAATAAATTAAGCCCTATATTCGTGATGAATTATAGGGCTTTTATATATTAGTTGAGTCATTTACCAGAGCACCATTGAGCTAGCAACGCGTCTGGCTGTATTAATTACTGTTCACCATAATATCTACTTGGCGTTTGTTATTTTGTTCAGAAATAATCACTCGAATTGTTTGATGTGCTTTTTGGTAAACTAAGGTTAAACGCTCACGCTTTCTTTCATTACTCATCGCAATACCAAATGCTTGCTGGTAAAAATTAACAACCTCTTGCTCGGTTGCAGCAGTAAAATAATTGAGAACAGCGGGGGTGCTGTCGGTTAAATTAGCAAAAACACGGGCGTCTTCTACCACAGGTATTGTAATTGATACCCCTTTGCTGGTGTTTTGCTCATCCTCAACAGCAGCGGCATTAAAACTAAATACAATGCTTGTTGCTAATAATATACACTTGCTGATGGTTGTTATCGTCATGTAATCCGTTCCTGTTATTTTTGTATCAAACTTTTTGAATCCTACTGACGTTAATATATACGGTTTTTATAAAAAGTGCGAGGCGAAAGCTTGTCTGTAAATTAGTGTTTAACAACGGTTTTAAACTTTGTTCATTTAGGGTAGAAATTATCACGATAATGATCAACCCAAAGTGCGGTAGCGCCACAAATTGCGACTGGCATAATAATCAAATTAACTAAGGGGAGCATAGCAAATACGGTAACGCTGATGCCAAAACCATAACTTAACCCTTGGTGTTGTTTTAATAATTGCCTCATTTCTGAAAAAGAAATTTTATGGTTATCAAAGGGGTAGTCTTTATATTGCACAGCCATCATCCAAGCGATAAATAGAAACCAAATGACCTGCCCAATGATAGGTAAAATACACATTAAGATAAAAAAACCAACAGCGCGAGGCACATAATATGCTAGTTTAGTCCATTCCCTACCTAACGTTCTTGGAATATCCTTCACTATCATTACTATACCGTCATCGGGCATGGATTCACCGATTAATAACTTTTCCATTTTTTCAGACAACAAACCATTAAAAGGCGCAGCCAGCCAATTGGCTGCGGTACTAAATAAAAAAGAAAACAGCACCAGTACTGTTAATACCGCCAATGGCCACAAAATAGTACTGAGCCAATTTAACCAAGCTGGCAGCCAAGCCATTGCAATCGTCATATAATGGTCTAGCTCTTTGAATATAAAATAGAAAGCGATACTAAACAGAAGTAAGTTGATGATTAATGGTATTAGCACAAAACGGCGAATACCTTTGGTACGAATTAATTCAAAACCTTTAAATAAATAACCAGCGCCGCTTTTAGCCATAGGGGTGTCAGGACGAGCATAATTATTTTTAGTAGAGTGGAGCATAGCGGAATGTGACATGTTGTAGTGTATTACCAAATTATATACTGAAACCCAATTCAGATGCGAGTCTTAGCACAAAGTAGTGTTTTAATAATGTAATGTTGATGCTTGGCGTGGCACAATATATTGGTAGCGTTAAACGCTTATATTTTTACGAGCTGAGTCGTTTATCCTCGGTTGTTTTATCAGAAAAAATAGTGACGGTAAACTTTACCTGCGGGGGTAACTTGTTACAAAATCATGTTGTTTCTGTTAGAGTTTATCTTGATTTTTTGCAGTTTTTACATATATTCTAATGACATTATTCTCGCTGCATTATGAATTTTGGGGTAATATAGATAAAATAAAAAAGCACCATAATAAAAATTTCATTTTTTCTTAGAAAAGCATCTAAATACAGGCATCACAATGGAAGATAATTTCAGAAACGCATTAATTATCCTTAGCGGTGTTATTATCGCGGCAATATTTATTCATGGTTTATGGACCATTAGAAAACAAAAGAACCCCTATAAACTTAAACCATGCAAAGATAAAGTAGAACCAGTCACTCGAGGGTTTGATGCCGGCGGCTTTGATCAAGATGGTATTGGGCAAGTAAAGGTATTGAGAAAAGCGGGCGAGCCAAATGTTAATAGTGAAAAAGATTTTGAGCAAAATATTAGCCTTGAAGAGATTAGCGAGTTAGAAAGTGCTCAACAAGATGCACAGTATCATCGTTCTTCTTCTGTAAAGCCCAGTGTTGATGAGGTTGATAATAAAGTAGCGCTTGAACAACCTATGTATCAGCAACCTGTTACTAAAGCAAAGCCTTCAATGATAAAACCAACAAAATCTACAAATAACAGGGCCCCTGTGAAAGCTGTTACAGCAGCAGAGGTTAAGCGTACTCAAATGGAAATTGACTTTGTGGCGGATGAGGCGATAGCAGATAAAACAATAGCAGCTGAAAGTATGCCAAGTAAAAAAGCAGCTACGCTTGACGAGAAAGCACCAAGCCAAATTAACAAAACACAGCAAACTGACACACTAGAGCCACAAGTGATTATTCTCAGTGTGGTAATGCCACCCAATCATCAAATGTCGGGGGCTGCACTTTTACCTAGCTTATTAACCTTAGGGATGAAATACGGTGAAATGAATATTTTTCATCGCCACCAAGACAATGCGGGGAATGGCCCTGTAACTTTTAGCTTAGCCAATATGCTAAATCCAGGCTCATTTGACTTAGAAACAATGGAAACCTTTGTTACACAAGGCGTTAGTTTGTTTATGACATTACCCAATGCAGGTGATCCATTTGCCGCTTTTGAACAAATGTTATCGGCAGCCAAACAACTTGCCACAGAGTTTGATGCACAACTACTTGATGATAAACGCAATGTTATGACGAAACAAACAGAGCAGCATTATGTTAGTAAAATACGCGAGTTTGATAGACAACAACGCTTAGCAAGTGCAGAGTAGCAGACGATAAGCCCATTGATAATAGCGTTTTATAACCCAATGTGTTTTGCCACGCTTGCGTTATACCTTACCTCGAACTTGCGTTCTGGAGGGCAATTTTCATAGCAACAGCGCTTTTATAATCTTGTTTATACCCCTATCTGTAATTAATGTAAATGACGATAACCCTTGTGATTATTATCGTCATTTCCCAATTGTCAATTCAATCATACGCTAGATAATAGGTACACTTCATGTCAGCACATAAATTAAGTAATGAACAATTATTACTTATAGAGAAAACCGATACCAATATTAATATAGACGCTTTTCATAACATACTTTCAAGTGCTATTAATGAACTGTCATTAGCAGACTTATTAACGGTGTTAACCATTTCAAATGCACTTTATCGTTCAGGTATTGAAATTTTTAATGATAAAACTTACGACGCTTATATTGCCGAGTTAAAAGCGAGAGAGCCTAGTCACCCATATCTTTCTACCATAGAGCCAGAAATTTTGGTTGGCAGTAAAACAGTCGCTTTACCTAAAAAAATGTTATCAACCGACAAAGCTTATTCGTTTGAAGAAATCAAAAAATGGCTTGATAGAGTATTAAAAGCGGCTAAAGACATTGGGCTACCACCGGCTGATTTACTCATAAGAGTAACGCCAAAGCTTGACGGCTATGCCGCCTATGATGATGGCAGCACACTTTATACCCGTGGTGATGGCAGCAAAGGGCAAGATGTAACCCGTGCCTTCGATAGAGGGTTACAAGTAGCAAACAAAGGCGATAGGGGGTTAGGCCCTGGGGAAATAGTGATTAAAAAAAGCTATTTTGATACAGTACTTAGTCAACAGTTTGAAAACTCACGTAATATTCAAGCAGCCATTATTGCCGAGAAAAAAGTTGATAAATCGATCCAAAAGGCAATAGATGAGGGCGCTTGTGTGTTTTATCCTTTTATATTGTTGGAACACTGGACCGGGCACTACAGCGATATGCTAGCCGACTTTGATGCTATAGTTGAAAAAATCTGGCACGCAGTCGATTATGATATTGATGGCGTTATTTTAGAAGTAACCAACGAAGCGCTCAAAACACATATGGGGGCTACGCGTCATCACCACCGTTGGCAAATTGCCTTTAAAGTCAATGCAGAGTCTGCCCAGGTAAAAGTATTAAATGTAACCCCACAAACTTCAAGAACAGGGCGTGTGTCACCGGTTGCTGAATTAGAGCCAACAAAGTTAAGTGGCGCGACTATTAGTCGGGCGACTGTGCATCATTATAATATGGTTAAAACCAATGGGGTCGGTCCTGGTGCTATTGTTCAATTGGTGCGAAGTGGCTTAGTAATTCCTAAAATTGAAAAAGTGATTACAGCAGTAACGCCCCAACTAGCGGAAAATTGTCCTAGTTGTAATACTCACTTAATATGGGAGTCTGATCACCTCGTTTGTCCAAATAAAACAGACTGTCCAGCCCAAACTGAAAATACATTAGTGCACTTTTTTAGAACGCTTGGGAATAATGATGGTTTTGGCCCTAAAGTTATTGAGAAACTGCACGAGCAGGGAATGAAACGCATTCATGATATTTATGAAGGGCTACACCATAAGTTTTTAGGTTTTGGTTTTGGCGACAAAACGGCGAACAATTTAGTTGAACAATTAAAAGCAAGTCAACAAATTGAAATAGAAGACTGGCGTTTTTTGGCGGCTTTTGGTGTGAGTCGACTTGCTGGTGGTAATTGTGAAAAGCTTTTGCAGCACCATACACTAGCTGAGTTGTTTGAGCTAACAGCAGAAGAAATGGTAAAAATAGATGGCTTTGCCCAATTAAGTGCAGAGGCTATTGTTGAAGGTTTAGCTAATATTAGAGAAGAATTTTTTAAAGTGTACAACCTAGGCTTTAATTTGGCGATAACCCCTAAGTTAACAGATAATCAGCCGAATGACTCACCTATCGCGGGTAAGCTCATTGTTTTCACTGGGGCTATGGAACAAGGTGCACGAGGTGATATGGAAAAACAGGCCAAACAGTTAGGGGCAAAAGTGGCTAAATCGGTTTCAGGTAAAACTGACTTTCTTGTCACGGGGGATAAAGTCGGCGAAAATAAGATCAATGCGGCAAAAGATAAAGGGGTGCAAGTTATTTCAGAGGCCGAATACCTTAAGTTAATAACCTGATCTTGGCTAAAATACAGGCTTATCTAGCAGCTATTTTTCCAGACTTTATCGTTAAATTTACTTGTAATAGGTTCGTTATTGACGCGAACTTCCCTTTAATTAAGAAAAATATCAAGTTATAGTATTGTAAAAAATAGCGCGCTAGCACTAAGTAAACCGGTGTGAACATCGAATTAACACTTGGCTGTACGACACAAAACACAATACAAAAGCCTGTCTTGCTAACGACAGGCTTTATTGTACAAACTGTTTAGCCTTTTAAATTATTAAAGTCTATATCTTCAATAATGCTTCCCGCTTTGTCATCTAAGTACATTTCATGATCAAATTGCCCTTCAGATTTAGCGACAATCACGCTAACCATGCTATCGCCGGTAACATTAACCGCTGTGCGTGTCATATCTAACAATCTGTCTACACCAATAATTAAAGCAATACCTTCAACGGGTAAGCCCACCTGTTGCAAAACCATGGCCAGCATGATTAAACCAACCCCAGGCACACCAGCTGTACCGATAGAGGCAAGTGTGGCTGTTAACACCACAGTTACATAATCTGCTAAGGCTAAATCTTGCATAAACACTTGAGCAATAAAGACGGTAGCAACACCTTGCATAATCGCCGTTCCGTCCATGTTAATCGTAGCGCCTAAAGGAACTGTAAATGAGGCAATGGAGTTTTTAACACCCATTTTATTGGTGGCTGTTTCTAAAGTTACCGGAATGGTCGCGTTTGAGCTTGCTGTTGAAAACGCAAAAATCGTAGCGTCGCGCATTTTCTTCAAGAAAATAATCGGGTTTAGGCCAGTGAATAACTTTAACATTAACGGATAAGTTAGCAGTGCATGAGCCATTAACACAAAAAATACCACGAAAAAGTAAACGATCAAATTACCAAATGTTTCTATAGATACTGTGGTAAATAATGTAGCAAGCAATGCAAATACACCATAGGGGGCAATATTCATTAAAATTGTCACTAAGCGCATGATCACTTCACTTAAATCTTCAAATAAACGTGCGACACGCTCACCTGCTTTACCAGATAAAGCGATGGCAATACCAAACAGCAATGCAAAAACAATAATCTGAAGCATTTTTCCTTGAGCGAATGCTTCAAATGGATTTGTTGGAAACATTTGAATAATAACTTGTGCTAATGAAGGGGCTTCGCGACTAGTAAAGCTAGTATTAGCTGTCATACCAACCCCTTCACCTGGACCAACAAGAATAGCAACAAAAATAGCAAAACTGATGGCGATTGCGGTGGTAATTAAATACAAGCCAATCGCTTTACCGCCAATGCGGCCTAACTTTGTGGTGTCTTGTAAGGAGCACACCCCACAAACAAGTGATACAAATACTAATGGCACGACGAGCATACGTAAACTTGCCATAAATATTTGGCCAATCACTTCTAAGAGGCCATCAACAAGAAAGCTTTGTAGTGATAACTCGAAGATAAAGAGGTTTAATACGAAGTCTTTGCCATTAGGCATTAGCCATTGTAAAAAAGAGCCTAGCGCAATGCCTGAGATCATGCCAATAACAATGCGTGTTGTTAGGCTGTATTTATTATTAGATACTGAAGGTGGCGTGGTAGAAGGGGGGGCGGAAGTTGTCATAGTAGCCAATGTGTTATTAATATTATTAAGTTTAGTAGATAAACAATAAACCGTTTGATGAGAAGCAGTTTCTCAAATTTTCCTCTGATATAACAGTAATTTTATGCTTAAGTTACAGTACGTTTAAAAATTTTATTAAAATTAAGGGATTAAGTTGTACTTTATGATTATTTTTCGGTTAATATGCTAAATGATTAATCAATTATAAAAAAATAGGGATACCTTTATGGAGTTACTAAGACGCTTTAATTTTGCTCTGTTATTACTCATGCTAACCACATTAGCAGCATGTGGCGGTGGCGAAGGAGGATTTACAACAGGTAGCGGTGCAGGAGGCGATAATGGCGGCGATAAAGAGCCACTTGTAACCATCACTCTTTCTAAAACTGATGGTGATCTTGCTGCAGAAAATGATATTAATGTAAGTGCTACCGTCATGTACGACGGACAGGTTCAAAGTGGTAAATTAGTAACTTTTTCATTAACTGACAATACTGTTGCAATATTTTCTCCTGAAGTCGGAACTGCGGTAACTAACGCAGAAGGTATCGCTACTATTAAAGTCAAAGCTACAACAGTTGCTGGGGGAGTTGAAGTTACAGCAAGTCATGGTACTGCCACCCCAGCCATTATTGCTTTTGATAGTGCAGGTGATGCAATAACTGATGATACAAAGGGGGTATCTGCTAAGTTAACACTTTCCAATAAAACTGTTTCCGTAAATAACCCTCCAACTGTTACTGCTGTAGTCACGGAAAATGGAGAGCCTCTTATAGATACATTGGTTACTTTTGCTTTGACAGATAAAGATTTAGCTAACTTTTCTCCTAAAACAGGAACAGCTCGTACAGACAATAAAGGTGTAGCAACTATCATTTTAACAGCTGGAACTGTTGCAGGTGCCGGTGAGGTTAGTGTTTCAGTTGATGGTGTAGAACTTGCTAAAACCACTTTTGATAGTGCAGGTGATGCAGTAGGTGGTGAAACAGGAGGTATAACCGCTAAATTAACGCTTTCGCCCGATAAAGTTGTTTCTGCAAGTAACCCTTTAACTATTTCTGCTGCAGTTATGGAAAACGGAAAGCCACTTGCAGATACACTGGTTACTTTTGCTTTGACTGATTTAACTTTAGCTAGATTTTCCCCTAAAACAGGAACAGCTCGCACAGACAACAAAGGTGTAGCAACAATCACTTTAATTGCTGGAAGTGTCGCGGGTGCTGGTGAGGTTAACGTTTCAGTTGATGGTGTACAACTTGCAAAATCAGCTTTTGATAGCGCCGGTGATGGAGTTACAGGGGAGACAGGGGGAATATCCGCTAAATTAGCGCTTTCCCCTAATAAGATAGTTTCAGTTAATAACCCTTTAACTATCTCAGCTACAGTTATGAAAAACGGAAGTCCGCTCCTAGATACACTAGTTACTTTTGCTCTGAGCGATACAAATTTAGCTAGCTTCTCTCCTAAAACAGGGACGGCTCGTACGGACGATAAAGGTGTAGCAACAATTACTTTAATTGCCGGAAGTGTTGCAGGTGCTGGCGAAGTTAGCGTATCAGTTGGAGACGTGGAGCTTGCAAAAACAACATTTGATAGTGCAGGTGATGCAATAGTTGGTGAAACTGGTATGTCTGCAACGTTAGTTTTCTCACCTAGTAAAAGTGTTTCAGAGAATAACCCGTTAACTATTTCTGCTAAAATTATGGAAAATGGAGAACCGCGTGTTGATACACTGGTTACTTTTGCCCTAAGTGATAGTGATTTAGCGAGCTTTTCTCCTAAGACGGGAACAGCTCGTACAGACAACCAAGGTGTAGCAACAATAACTTTAATCGCCGGAAGTGTTGCAGGGGCTGGTGAAGTGACTGTATCGGTTGGCGGTGTAGAGCTTATAAAAACAACCTTTGATAGTGCTGGCGATGGAAGTAATGGTGAAGCTGAAGCGTCAGCTAAGTTAGTGCTGTCACCCAATGGAACTGTTTCAGCGGCAAACCCTCTGAGTATTACAGCCACTATAATGAAAAATGGTGAACCTGTTAATGACACACTTGTTACCTTCGCATTAAGTAATACTGATTTAGCTAGCTTTTCTCCACAAACTGGAACAGCTCGTACGAATGACCGAGGTATTGCAACTATCAAATTAACTGCCGGTGGTACTGCTGGTGCTGGTGAAATTAGTGTGTCACTTGCAGGTAAAGTGCTAGCTAAAACAACTTTTGATAGTGCAGGTGATGGTAACCCCGATGATTCACCTAAGGTTGCCCAGATAGCTTTATTTACTAATTCTCAACAACTTGCATCAAGTGGGACGCAAAAAATAAACCTTATTGCGATTGCGAAAGATGTTAATAATAATTTGCTTGAAAATGTTAAGATAAATTTCTCTGCCAACTCTGGTGATATTGAAAAAGTTAATACGGTTACTGGAGCTGATGGTAAAGCGATGGTTAAATTAAAAACGGAAGCTAATAAAGCAAACCGCTTTATTGTGGTAACAGCTACGAGTGGTAGTGCATCTGACACTATTAGAATTCAGGTAGTCGGTACTAGTATCACCTTAACAGGTTCTTCTTCTTTAGCCATTGATGATACTAATAACTTTATAGTGAAGTTGCTTGACTCGGATGGTGTAGGCATTGCTAATACTAGTGTTTCATTGTCTTTAACGGGCATGTCAACAGAAACACCTACAGGAGATGTCGCTGATATTACATTACCTAGAACAATAGTAACTGATAACACCGGTCAGGCAACTGTTACTGTCAAAGGCACAAGTGGTGGCACTAATACCATTATTGCTGCGGCACTAGGAGCAAGTATCAGGCAAGATGTTTCAGTTCAAGCTGATTCCTTTTTATTTACTAGCTTTAGTAATGGTGTAACAACAGTAGATCTTACTGAAAGTAATAACCTACCCGATGTGAAACTGGCACCGACCGAAGCAAGTATTACGTTAACTTGGTTACGTTCTGGTGTTGCTGTTGCAGATGGCACTAGCGTTAATTTCACTACCACACGTGGTGTAATCACTAATTCTGCAACAACAGTTAATGGAGAGGTTACTGCAAAGGTTAACTCAAATGATGCAGGTAAGGCACTCGTTACCTTTGTTGGTACTGATAATGTTAATGGTAAAACTATTCAATTATCTAACCAAATAGAGTTTGAATTCTTTGCAGATACAGCCGCAACGATTAAAGCACAAGCGTCACCAAACTCCATCGGACCTGATGGAAAAACTTCAGTCATATCTGTCGTAGTTAAGGATGCTCATGGTAACTTAGTTAAAAATAAAACGGTAGATTTTAGCTTATCTGATAATAATGGAGGTACTATTCTCCCTGCTAGCGCAGTAACCGATAGTAATGGTAGCGCATCAACCGTTTACACTTCTGGTAGTACTTCAGCACAAAACGGGATTAAGATAACAGCAAAGCTTAAAGATACGCCAGCTGTAAATGATATTGTGTCTCTAACGGTTGCTGATCGTGAGTTGTTTATTTCATTGGGCACGGGTAATAAAGTTGAGGAGCTTGGCACTACGGATTATGTTAAGGAGTATTCTGTTTTCGTTACAGATGCTGACTCGAACCCTGTTGCCAACAAAGAGTTAACTATCTCTGCGATTCCTCATAAATATTATAAAGGTTTCTGGATAAAAACTTATGATATTAATGGTGAGTTTGTCAGTTGGAGCGCAATAGGAGCAGATGACCTCGAGCCTGATAGAACAGTAGGTTTACCTAAGCAACAATGTGATAATGAAGATAATAATTTCGATGGTATTCTTGATGCAGGTGAAGAT
The DNA here is from genome assembly GCF_056238625.1 of Colwellia sp. F1. Classification (NCBI taxonomy): domain Bacteria; kingdom Pseudomonadati; phylum Pseudomonadota; class Gammaproteobacteria; order Alteromonadales; family Colwelliaceae; genus Colwellia; species Colwellia sp. F1. Next base: position 89,028 of record NZ_JBWDLI010000003.1, on the reverse strand, counting down.
TTCAATAATGATAATGAGCTAACACCGGGGAATGTTGTCTCAGCAGCAGGTTCCATAACAACAGATAATGATGGTCGTGCTGTTGTCAGAATAACTTACTCTCAAAGCTATGCTGAATGGCTTGATATTAAGCTTATTGCATCGGTAAAAGTTAGCGGAACAGAAAACTCAGCACAAACAATCTTTACTTTACCTGTTTTGGCTGACCATGTACTCGATGAAGATATTACTCCTCCAACTCAAGGAATAGGTACTAGAGGCCCTTTTGGTTTACTAAATGATTGTAGTAAAAATATTGCGGATGATCCCCAATAAAGTGAATGAAAAGTTTATTTTTTAATAATAATGCCGTTCATTTTAGATGAGCGGCATTTTTTAATGGCTGTACTCTACACTATTACACTAGCACCTTTATTCATCTCACCAAGCAAAAATGCAGAAATTTCTCCTGCCACTTGTAAGGTTTTCTCTTGGCTTGTTATCCCTAAGCCTGAGCTGTCAGTAAACGGCGCAACTTCCATCATATCGGCAGCGGTTATCGGGTACTTGGTTGCAATAGCACGCAGTATTTGCATTGCTTCAGAGGGCATTAACCCATCAGGCTCAGGGGTGCCGGTAGCACTGGCGTAACTGTCGTCGATTGCATCAATGTCAAAGCTGACATAAAGTTCATCAACATTTTGCAGGGCTAATTGAGCGAGAATATTATGAATGACGGTTTCTATGCCTAAGTCTTTAATTTCATGCGCCCAATGTTGCTTTACCCCAAAGGTATTTTCCCAATGCGCTTTAGGCTTACCACTAGAGCGAATGCCTACTTGAATTAAATGCTCAGGAGCAGGTAGGTCAGCTAAAATATGCGTACACCATGAGCCAAAACATAAGTCAATTCCTAAGCGTTCAGTGAGTAAGTCGGTGTGTGCGTCAAAATGAATAATACTAACGCGTTTACCTTGTTTTTTTTTCGCTTGTAAATAAGTTTTTGTCAGCGGGTAGCTTACGCTGTGATCGCCCCCTAAACCAAAAATACCTTTATTAGGAAACGCGGCGTAAAAATCGTGCAAAACATCTTCGGTAATACTTAATGGGCTAACACAGTATTGGCTTTTTGTATTTTGGTACAAAGCTTTTCGACAGTTTGCTAGTGTGGCGTCATTTAAGTATTTATCAGCGAGCAGGTGCGGGATTACACGTACATCACCTAAGTCAAATGCCTTTAATTCGGGGTAACTTGTTAGCAAAGTGTTGCGGATAAATAACGGCCCCCAATTAGCACCACGCAATATTCCACCACCACAATCCGATGCTATACCTAAAATAACCGCACTAGGGGCGTCAAAAAGCGTGTTTAAAGAGTTCTTCCATAAATCTTCTACATTATGCGTCTGGCCAAAAATAGTTTGATGTAATTGCGCCTTACGCTCTTTGGCCGTATTGACTGTAAAAACACCATTACCTGGCGGACATAAACAGTGTGTTATTTTTTCTTTGAATTGTTTGCTCAAAAATGGTGTTGTTAATGGCGACATATTAATCTCAGTGAGTGAATTTGATCAGGGTTAATCTCAGGCTTAAATTGTGTTTTTTAGAATTAACCCTTATTTTTTGGGGCAAAGTCGATTATGATTGCGCAGAATATTGCATTAAGCATTTTATCAAAATAAGCCAAGTAAGCGAAATAAGTACAGAATTGTTACGAAATACAAAAACATTATAGCCAAAAGCATGCAGTTGTATAGGTGAGTAAACAAGCGGAAAAAATAAATGCTTGTTAATTTGTATATTTATCGATATATGTATAAATAGGTATGCAATTATATTTTTTTAATAAAACAGTTTTTAGCGTTAGTTGAGTAAAGTTAAAGCGCATGCTCGCACCTTTAGCTACTTAAATAACAAATGAATATTAATACAGAAATTAAATTTATCTTCATCTGTAGATAAACTGTCGAATAAGCAGGATTACGAATTTTTATGGCAAAATCACTTGTTATTGTCGAATCGCCAGCCAAAGCGAAAACGATTAATAAATATCTAGGAAAAGACTTTATTGTTAAATCAAGCGTTGGTCATGTGCGCGATTTACCACATAGTAGTACGGGGAAAAAGGTGGCGACTAAGTCACCGGCTGAAGTACGTAAAATGGCGCCAGCCGAAAAAGCCAAATATAAAGCGAAACGTGATAAGCAAAACTTGATCAACCGTATGGGAGTAGACCCAGAAAATAATTGGGCCGCTAATTATCAAGTACTTCCCGGTAAAGAAAAAGTAGTAACAGAATTACAAAAGCTAGCAGACAAAGCGGATACTGTTTATCTCGCAACCGATTTGGATCGCGAGGGAGAAGCGATAGCATGGCATTTAAAAGAGCTTATTGGCGGTGACGATGATAAGTTTCGCCGTGTTGTGTTCAATGAAATAACGGAAAGCTCCATTCAACAAGCGTTTTCGACACCGGGCGAGCTTAGTATGCCCGGTGTCAATGCACAACAAGCTCGCCGTTTTCTAGACCGTGTTGTGGGCTTTATGGTGAGTCCTTTACTATGGAAAAAAGTCGCGCGTGGTTTATCTGCAGGGCGTGTACAATCGGTTGCTGTTAAATTAGTGGTTGAAAAAGAACGTGAAATTAAAGCCTTTGATCCAAAAGAGTTTTGGGATGTTACCGCCCAAACACATGCAAGTACGGGGGAAGCATTAACACTCGATGTAACCCATGAAAATGGTAAAGCATTTAAACCAACCAACAAAGCAGATACAGACAAAGCATTAACTTTATTAAAGCCTGCAAATTACGTGGTGAGTAAACGTGAAGATAAGCCGTCTAAAAGTACGCCTTCAGCACCATTTATTACTTCGACATTACAACAAGCAGCAAGTACTAAATTAGGTTATGGCGTAAAGCGCACCATGGGTTTAGCACAACGCTTGTATGAAGCAGGGCATATTACTTATATGCGTACCGACTCAACTAACTTAAGTAAAGATGCTGTTGAAATGTGTCGTACTTATATTAGTAAAAATTTTGGTGAAAATTACTTACCTGAAAAGCCGAAAGTTTACGGTTCAAAAGCCGGTGCACAAGAGGCACATGAAGCTATTCGCCCGTCAAATGTCAAGGTTGAATCTGCCTTCATGGAAGGCATTGATGCCGACGCCAAAAAACTATATGACCTAATCTGGCGTCAATTTGTCGCTTGTCAAATGACTGCAGCTCGCTATACCGTGAGTACACTGACTATAGGCGCTGCTAATTTTGATTTAAAAGCCAAAGGTCGCGTCATGCAGTTTGACGGTTGGACCCGTGTTCATCCTCAACTCACCAAAGGTGATGATAAGCACTTACCAGACTTAGCGGTGGGCGAGGTGTTAACACTTGATAATTTAGAAGCAACACAGCACTTTACCAAGCCACCTGCACGTTATGGTGAAGCTTCGCTAGTAAAAGAGTTAGAAAAACGATCCATTGGTCGTCCATCAACCTATGCGTCTATTATTTCAACAATACAAGACCGAGGTTATGTACGTTTAGATAAAAAACGTTTTTATGCTGAAAAAATGGGCGAAATAATAACGGATAGTCTTTCTATTAGTTTTGAAAAACTCATGAGTTATGACTTTACCGCGAATATGGAACAAGAGCTTGATGCTATTGCTGCGGGTGAGCTTGACTGGAAAGCTGTACTAGATGAGTTTTATCAGAGCTTTAGTAAAAAACTAGCCTTAGCGAATATGGATGCAGAAGAAGGAGGCATGCCAAACAATGATCCTGTCTTAACTGATATTGACTGCCCAACCTGTGGTCGTAAAATGGGCATTAGAACCGCGTCAACAGGGGTGTTTTTAGGTTGTTCAGGTTATGCACTGCCCCCTAAAGAACGTTGCACAACAACAATGAACTTAACGCCAGGTGAAGAAGCAATCAGCGTGTTAGCTGAGAATCAAGAAACCGAAGCGTTACGCGCAATGCATCGTTGTAAAAAGTGTAACACAGCCATGGACAGCTATCTTATTGACGAAACACGTAAATTGCATGTTTGTGGTAATAACCCTATTTGTGACGGTATTGAAGTAGAGCAGGGTACATTTAAAATTAAAGGCTATGACGGCCCTGTTTTAGAGTGTGACCGTTGTGAAGCTGATATGGAGCTAAAATCAGGTCGATTTGGTAAGTATTTTGATTGCACTAACGCTGAGTGTAAAAATACTCGCAAGTTATTAGCAAACGGTGAAGCTGCGCCACCCAAAGAAGACCCTGTGCAGCTACCTGAGCTCGCCTGTGAGAAGTCTGATGCATATTTTGTTTTACGAGACGGGGCTGCTGGAATATTTTTAGCAGCAAATACGTTCCCTCGCTCACGTGAAACAAGAGCACCCAAAGTTGCAGAGCTCAAACAATTTAGGGATAGAATATCGCCTAAGTTTTATTATTTAGCAGATGCACCTACCGAGGATAATGAAGGTAATTTAGCCGTAGTGCGTTACAGTCGTAAAACAAAAGAACAATATGTTATGACTGAAATCCCAACCGAAGGTGGTAAGCCAAAAGCAACCGGCTGGACTGCAAAATATATTGATGGTAAATGGGTTGAAGAAATCCCTAAACCGAAGAAAAAAGTGGCAAAAAAGAAAACGCCAGCAAAGAAAAAAGTAACTTAGCAATGTGCTCGTAAACCTCGCCCAGCTGGGCAGGGATATAAGGGGTAAGTCGCCATAGCGGCTTACCCTAGCTTGGCCAGTCTAGCAGACCAGTGCTTTAGCTAAACCTAACGAGCCTAAGCGCACTCAACACGCGCAGCGTATAGTGGTAATTGCTGATTCTTGCCCCGCCCGAGTAGGGTGGTGGGTAATCACTCAAATCCCTCTAGTGCATCTATCACGTGTCTTGCCTGTGTAATAGTACAATCACTTCTCGCCATTAGGCCACTGACAGTTACTTCATCCAGTGTTAACGCTATTTTAACTAGCTCGTCATGGCTTAAATACTGATATTCTCGGCGTAATAAGGTGCTTAACCACTGCCAACTTGGCTCATTAGACAATGAGATAAAGGCAATAATAGCTTGTAGTTGCTCAAAAGTTGCGGTGAGTACCCAATGACGTGAACGACCAATACGCTTTAAATCACAACCCAGTTGTCTGATTTGCGCTTTTAAAGCGTAGGCCTTTATTGTTCTGCGTAAAAAGGAGTTGAGTGTTATAGAGTAGACTTTTTCCACGTTAGATATATACCCAAGCCACTTTACGCTCCTTAAGTGTTTATATCAGGTAACCGGTAGCGGCTACCACTTCTTTTTAGGCTGAAATAAAATATCTAATTCGTTTTCTTCGTCTTTTGCTTTTTTGGCAGCATCAGAGGCGTTAGTTACTTTTAGTGAATCAGTAATATCTTCTAGTTTTTGTGTAATTTCAATGTTTTTAGTATTAACGTATTCTGTTTTTATTGGGTGGTTAGCTAGAGTTTGTAAGGCTTTTTCAAAGTATTGGCGCGCCGAGCCGAACATTTCTTTATTTTGCGCTTGCACTCCTCGTTTGATCAAACTTTCTATATTAATTTTTAACTGCATCGCATCTAAGCGTTGATCTTCCGTTGTGAAGGTTTGAGGATCAAGAGCGCCTTTAGTTTGTTCTGACTTTAATATCACTCGTAACTTTTTAATGCATTGTAAAATGGCTAATACTTGCTGTTCATTGTCAGGTAATACAAATGTTTCTTCGTTGCCTTGGGTTGCTGCTAGGCTTTCTGCAGCGTCTAAGCGGGACTGTAGTTCACTTACTTGGTCTTTTATGCCTTTTATGTCAGGTGATATTGTTTGCATCATTTTTGCAGCATTTAAGCACCTTTTATTTAAAATTTTTGCTATATTTGGGCTAGAAGGGATATTTGACAAATTGATAATGAGCTCTTGGCTTTCGTCAATTATCGCCTTTTGCTTTGACATTTTAACTCTTCTGTCAGCCTCCTGTTTTTCTTTATGTTGTTGAAATGCACTAACCACCACAACAAATACAACTAATGTGATAAGTAAACCTATGATAATAGCGATCATGTTAAAGCTCTTAATTTAAATAATGTGAACAATTTTTCACACGGATAGTTAGCAGTCTACAAAAATTGTTGTGGTTAGCAAAGGGGTAGTTACAGTTTATTGTAATATTTAGCCTAAATATAGCTTAATAAACGGCTCTGTAACAGTTATTCTGATTGGTTAGGCTCTAAAAGCTAAGAAAGTTGTCTTGCTATTAACCTGTAATTTACTTAGTTTAATTTTCCCTGAGCCAAAACTGTTATATTTTAGACAAATGGTCACTTTGATGTGGCATTAATACTCAATTAAGTATACTATTTTAGTATAAGGTTCCCTTAAAACTCGTCACTTTGGTATATATATGAAATTGCAACAATTGCGCTACATCGTTGAAGTACTAAATAATAATCTTAATGTCTCTGCAACGGCAGAAGTGCTTTTTACTTCTCAGCCAGGTATTTCTAAGCAAGTGCGCATGCTAGAAGATGAATTAGGTATTCAAATCTTTGGGCGTAGTGGTAAACACTTAACTCATGTAACGCCAGCGGGCCAGGAAGTTATTAATATTTCTCAGCAAATTTTATCAAAGGTTGAAGGTATCAAGGCGGTTGCACGCGAGCATACTCAGCCCGATGAAGGAAAATTACGCATTGCCACTACACATACGCAAGCGCGCTATGCCTTACCGGAAGTCATACAAGGGTTTATTAAAAAATATTCAAAAGTATCATTACAAATGTCGCAAGGTACGCCTGCACAAATTAGTGATGCCGCAGCAAAAGGCGATGCAGATTTTGCGATTGCCACAGAGTCATTGCACTTATACAACGATTTAGTGATGTTACCTTGTTATCATTGGAATCGAAGCATTATTGTTGGGAAAGATCATCCCCTAGCACGCAAAAAAGATTTAACAATTCAAGATATTGCTAAGTATGCTTTAGTTACGTATGTTTTTGGCTTTACGGGGCGCTCTGATTTAGACGCTGCTTTTGAAAAGGTCGGCGCTGTTCCTAAAATTGCCTTTACAGCAACCGACGCTGATGTGATCAAAACCTATGTTCGCTTAGGTGTGGGTATTGGAGTCATCGCAACGATGGCTATTGACCCTAAAATTGACGACGATCTGGTTGCCATTGATGCTAGCCATTTATTCAATGCAAGTACGACTAAAATAGGCTTTAGGCGAGGGAGCTTTTTACGAGGCTATATGTTTGATTTTATCGAGCGTTTTGCGCCACATTTAAATAAGCATCTGGTGACTCAAGCGATGTTATTAAAAAACAATACTGAAGTTGACAAGATGTTTGCTGACATAGAGTTACCAATAAAGTAAAGCCAACTTACCAGCAACAAAAACTATAGTTAACATTCAGTAATGTTAACCGCTAAGCCGCCGCGCGAGGTTTCTTTATATTTTGTTTTCATATCATTACCTGTTTCCCACATGGTTTTGATAACTTTATCTAAGGAAACTTTATTGGTACCCGTGCCGCGTAGGGCTAGCCTTGAAGCATTTATCGCTTTCACTGAGCCCATGGCATTTCGTTCAATGCATGGTACTTGTACTAAACCGCCAACAGGGTCACAGGTTAAACCTAAATTGTGTTCCATACCTATTTCAGCTGCGTTTTCTACTTGTGCGGCGCTACCACCCATAATTTCTGTTAAGGCACCAGCAGCCATAGAGCAAGCAACACCGACTTCTCCTTGACAGCCAACTTCAGCGCCAGAGATAGAGGCGTTTGTTTTATATAAAATACCAATGGCAGCGGCGGTTAGAAGATAGCGGATACAGTCATCATCCGACAAACGTTTAACGAATTTGTCGTAATAGCACAGTACCGCGGGTAAAATGCCCGCTGCGCCATTAGTAGGCGCTGTAACGACACGACTACCAGCAGCATTTTCTTCATTTACCGCTAAAGCAAATAAGTTAACCCAGTCCATTGCCATTAATGGATCGTTTGAGCTTTCAACCATTAAAGTGCGATATAAAGCAGGTGCGCGTCTGTTTACCTTGAGCCCTCCGGGTAAAATACCTTCGGTTGCAATGCCTCTTTCAACACTACTGCGCATTGCTTGCCAAATTTCAAGCAACCTGCGGCGGATCTCTTTTTCACTATTTAGGCATTTCTCATTTTCCATCATAATGGTGCTAATACTTAATCCCTGCGCTTGCGCAAGGGCCAGTAATTGTGCGCCATTAGTAAACTTATACGGTTTATTTATATTTGTATGCAGCGATAACGCTTTATCTTTTTCACGTTCAAAATCACAATCTTGTACGATAAAACCACCGCCAATTGAGTAATAGGTTTGTGATAAAATAACGGTGTCGTCTTGGTAAGCATAAAGTGTCATGGCGTTGGCATGTGCAGGCAAACTTTTTCTATGGTGATAAATGATGGCATTATCTTTCGGAAAATCGACCAAGTGGGTACCGTCAAGTTGTACTTGTTGGCTATTAACGACTTGTAAAAGTATAGGCTCTATTGAATCAACTGGAATACCTTCTGGAGTTTCACCAGACAAACCTAAAATAACAGCTTTTCCTGTCCCGTGTCCGATCCCCGTTTGGCCTAACGAGCCAAACAACTCACATTTTACCCGGTTTGTTTTCGTTAGTAAGCTTTGTTTTTTAAGTGCGTCAACAAACAATTTTGCTGCTTTCATTGGCCCAACCGTATGAGAGCTTGATGGGCCTATACCAATTGAAAACATATCAAATACACTAATCATAAGTAAATTCCGAATATAATTTGATGAAGGTGCTAGTATCGCGATCAATATTTTACGGTAATCATAACTGAAAGCTTTCAGTGTTTGCAACATAGATTAAGCAAACACATTGCCTCAATTAGCCTAATTCGACTATATTTCTACTCTCTGAGGTAAAGTGATACTATTCTTTTAAGCGGGGTGAGTTACTTTATTCTGCTAACTAAGTCTTTCATTATAGAGGCCGTTGCCCCCCATATATTGTATTGCTTGTAAGGGTAAAAATGTACATTATGGTAGCGACCATTATGATAAGCATTAATAATGTGGTGGTTTTCATCCTGTAAAAAATGCTGTAATGGTACATGAAATATTTCATCCACCTCGTTTTCATCTTTTCTGTAGGCTTGTATTGAATTGATCATCGCGACAATAGGGGTTACTTGATAACCACTGATAATTTCATAGCTCGGTAGCTGGCCAATAACATGAACACTTTTGGGATCTAGTCCCACTTCTTCTTGCGCTTCTCGTAAAGCCGTGTGCACTAAATTTTTATCGGTTAACTCGGCTTTACCGCCGGGGAAGCTTACCTGTGACGGATGATGCTTTAAATGACTAGCTCTCTTGGTTAATAATACCTGTAAATGGCTCGGCGCGTACGGCGCTTTTTCTAGGTGCGTAAGGCTGTCATCAAATAACGCTATTAGCACTGCGGCTGACTTTAACGCTGTATTATGTTGATAGTTATGGCAAGAATCATCATATTGCTTTAGATGAAAGCGAAAAAGGAATTCATCTCTCTCCATTACTTATATGCTCCTACTGGCCTAATTTGGTTAATACGGGCAAAATACGGTTTACTTTATCAAAGGTTTCTTGATATTCACTGGCTGCTTTTGAATCCGCAACTAAGCCACCACCAGCCCAACAATAAATAGTATTAACTAAGGAAGAAGATGTTGCGCTGCGTGGTTTATTTTGGTTATTGCGCTTAGCATCACATATTAATGTTCGAATAGTGATATTGGTATCCATAGTACCGCAACTTGAAATATAACCAATACTACCACAATATACACTACGCCTTTGAGGCTCAAGTTGCTCAATAATTTCCATCGCACGAATTTTAGGCGCGCCAGTGATTGAGCCGCCAGGAAAAGCCCCTCGTAATAAATCACTCGCGCTATATTGCCCGCCAAGTTGACCTTCCACGGTGCTAACAAGGTGGTGAACTGCAGGAAAGCTTTCAATATCAAATAGTTTAGGTACAACCACAGTACCAGGTTTGCATACTTTTGATAGATCATTACGCAGTAAATCAACAATCATTAGGTTTTCAGCACGGTCTTTTGTTGAGTTAGCAAGTAGGTTAGCGTTGTGTTGATCTTGTCCTTTATCATCACTTCTTGGCATAGTGCCTTTAATGGGTTTACTTTGTACTTTGCCTTGTTTGCATTGCAGAAATCGCTCAGGAGAAACACTTAAAATACAGGCATTATCTAAGCGTATAAAAGCTGAAAATGGCGCGTTGTTTTCAGCTTTTAATGCGCAATAAGCTTGGAACTCATTTCCTTGATATTGCGCTTTAAAGCGTTGCGCTAAATTAATTTGATAGCAATCACCCGACAATAAATAGCGTTGAACTTGCGCAAATTTTTCAGTGTAAGTGGCTTTATCCATATTACTTTGCCACGCACTGGTTAAGGTAAAGTTGTCCGGCTGCTTACCTAATTTGTTATTGTTGCTATTAGCAAGAGATTCGTTTAATTGTTTCTCTAATGTCAATCGCTTTTCTGGTGGGCATACTAAAAAGAACTGCTGACGTTTATGATCATAAATAACTGCTTGGCTGTATATACCTACCGCCATTTCAGGTAATGTTATGTCTTGCTCTGCTTGTATTGGAAGCTTTTCAAAGCGACGTCCTAAATCATAAGAAAAATACCCTAAGGCGCCCCCTATAAAAGGTAAGCCCTCCTGATCAGGCTTGACTTCGGATAGGGTTTCTTGTTGAGTTTTTTTGAGTAAATAAAGCGGATCTTCTTTACTACATACTGTTTTACCAGTGTTTGTATAACAAATGTCAGTGTTATCGCCATAAGTCGATAAGGTTACTTCTGGGTGCCAAGCTAAAATATCAAAACAAGCATCAATATGCTCGCTTTGTCCAGAATCTAACCAAATAGACCAAGGCTTATCGGCAAAGTGCGTAAATAAGTCTTCAGGGGTAACATTGTTGTCTAGTTGTAACCTTTCAACGGATAAAATGAGTGGTTGTAATGAAAATGTGTTTTTGAAATGCAAGGTACTAGTCACTCTAATAATTTATAAGGTAAATATCTACTATTGGCTACTGGCAGCGATATCAATAGGAAGGTATTATACTAGGGAATATTATACACACTTTTAACGAAAGCTGAGAGCAACATGTCCCATAAAATTATCAAGCAACAAGACTTAATCGATAGCATTGAAGATGCACTGCAATATATCTCTTATTATCATCCGCTCGATTTTATTCAAGCGTTAGAAAAAGCGTATCATAAAGAGCAAAGCACAGCAGCAAAAGATGCTATTGCTCAAATCCTTATTAATTCACGTATGTCAGCAACAGGTAAGCGTCCAATTTGTCAAGATACCGGTATCGTTACTTGCTTTGTTAAAGTAGGTATGGCTGTTCAGTGGGATAAAACAGATCTGACGGTACAGCAAATGGTAGACGAGGGAACACGTCGAGCCTATATGAACCCTGATAACCCTTTACGTGCCTCTATTGTCGCCGATCCAGCCGGTGCCCGAAAAAATACCAAAGATAACACGCCATCAGTTGTGCACATTGACTTGGTTGAAGGTGATGAAGTAGAAGTGATGATTGCTGCCAAAGGCGGTGGCAGTGAAAATAAAACAAAAATGGCGATGTTAAACCCGTCAGACTCTATTGCAGACTGGGTTGTGGCAACATTACCGTCTATGGGGGCAGGTTGGTGTCCACCGGGTATGTTGGGTATAGGGGTTGGTGGCACGGCAGAAAAAGCAGGTGTATTAGCCAAAGAAAGCTTGATGGACCCAGTCAATATACAAGACTTGATTGACCGTGGTCCACAAAATGCTGAAGAAGAATTACGGTTAGAAATTTTTGAACGTGTGAACAAATTAGGTATTGGCGCACAAGGTTTAGGCGGTTTAACGACTGTGGTTGACGTAAAAATTAATGCGGTACCAACCCATGCAGCATCTAAACCTGTGGTGATGATCCCAAATTGCGCAGCTACCCGTCATGTTCATTTTCATTTAGATGGCTCAGGCCCAGCAAATTTAACTCCCCCTAAATTAGAAGATTGGCCAGATATTACTTGGGAAGTAGGCGACAATGTTCGCCGAGTTAATGTTGACAGTTTAACTAAAGCTGACATTAGCGAATGGCAAACCGGTGAAACTATCTTGCTTAGTGGTACTATTTTAACGGGGCGTGATGCGGCACATAAACGTATTCAAGAAATGCTAGCGGCGGGAGAAGAGCTGCCGGTAGACTTTACCAACAAGTTTATTTATTACGTTGGCCCTGTTGATGCCGTTGGTGATGAAGCGGTAGGCCCTGCAGGCCCAACAACAGCAACACGAATGGATAAGTTCTCAGACATGATGCTTGCGCAAACAGGGCTCTTAGGCTCTATTGGTAAATCTGAGCGTGGGGCAGCAACGGTTGAAAACATTAAACAACACAAGTCTGTTTACTTAATGGCCGTTGGTGGCGCTGCGTATTTAGTTTCTAAAGCGGTGAAAAAAGCAAAAGTAGTAGCTTTTGAAGAGTTAGGTATGGAAGCGATTTATGAGTTTGAAGTAGAAGATATGCCAGTCACGGTAGCTGTTGATAGTAATGGTGAATCTGCCCATGTTACCGGCCCTGCTATTTGGAAAGTAAAAATTGAAGAGCAGTCGAAAGCTGAAGAAGCAAAGTAAGCACGGTAAGTAAGAATAAATAAAAACAAATAGTGAGTTACCAAGCTCCATAAACAGAGAATGGGTGTAACTCGCTATTTGTTATTTAACTAATTTATATTGTTGTGATTTTCACAAAAAATTCTCACTCGAAACAACTAGCTTATTTCTTGTGTTAATGTATCGGCTAATTGCTGTTTTTGTTCAGCCGTTAATGGCATGTTGTCATACGTTGAAATAGTAAAAACATCATCGGCTTTCTCACCATAGGTCGTAATTTTTGCTGAATGAATATTAATATGCAGCTGTTGAAATATTTGCGCGATATTACCCAGTAAGCCAGGCCTGTCTAAAGCGATAATTTCAATCATTGTTTTGCTCTTAGAGCTGATTTTAATAAAACTTGCTTTCAGTGGAAATTTAAACTGTTTTACTTCTCTGCGCGCCGGTTGGAGTGGAATATCACCCACATTATCTTGTTTAAGTTTTTTGCTAAGTCCTTGGGCAATTTCAATGGTGTGGTAACTTTCTTTCAAGGCTTTGCCACGTGAATCTAAAACAACAAAAGTATTCACGGTGTAACCTGTTTTAGTCGTGATGATTTTTGCATCATGAATGGAGAGTTTCTTACTCCCTAAAAATTGCACAATACTGGCAAAGGTATTGACCTTTTCTTTCGTGAAAACGAACACTTCAGTACCACCACGATAAGGTTTAGGGCTAATAACGACAAGAGGCTCAGCTCTGTCATGACCAATAATACACTGGTAATGTCTGGCGATTTGCTCAGGGAAATACCGTAAAAAGTAATCCACTCTAAATTCGCTCCACAACGCATTAAGCTGGCTGGTATCAATTTGCTTTTTAGCTAAAATATCTTTTGCTTCTTGCTGATTTTCACGGATTTTTTCCCGTGTTTCTACTGGTTTAGACAAACCATGGCGTAGGGCTCTTAACGTATTAAAATATAAATCATGCAACAGATTGGCTTTCCAGCTGTTCCATAGGCTTTCATTCGTGGCTCGCATGTCTGCCACGGTTAAACAGTATAAACAGTCTAAGCGTGCTTCATCGCGCACTATCTCAGCAAACGTTCGAATCACATTCTCGTCATTGATATCGCGACGTTGGGCGGTAATCGACATGATTAAATGTTTTTCTACTAACCAAGACACCATGTTGCTATCATGTTTGCTCATTTTGTGAGACTGGCAAAACATCAAGGCATCTATTGCCCCTAATTTAGCATGGTCACCGCCTCTTCCTTTGGCTATATCATGAAAGATCCCAGCTAAATACAGTACTTCTGGCTTTTGCATTTTTTGCATTAATTGGCTACACAGAGGGTATTTGTGATTGTGCTCTTTTTGGCTAAATTGGTATAGGTTTTTCACCACACGATAGCTATGTTCATCAACCGAATAGGCATGAAATAAATCAAATTGCATTTGGCCGACAATATTGCGCCACAAAGGCAGGTACGAGCCAATAATACCGTGACGATGCATCAAATTAAATGCTAAACCTAAACCACGTGGGTGTTTGATGATAGCCATAAAAGTTTGTCGGCATTGGGCGTAGTCTATTAGCCCTGAAACTAAGCGTCGTCTTGCGTTACGCATTAGTCTTAATGTGTGGGAGTGAATACCTTTAATGTTTGGCTCTTGGGCAATTATTAAAAACATTTCAAGCATTTTCACCGGACGCATAAAAATTCTGTCATTCGTGGTGTTGATCAGTGTATCAACTAACTCAAAATCTTGATTGATTTTTACACTAACAGCGTGTTTTGGGTTTTGAATGATTTCTTGCTTAAACCGCTGCAATAAAATGGTATTTAATTCACCAACACGGGCAATTATCCGAAAAAAGCGCTTCATCATTCGCTCTACAGGTGCCTTACCTTCATCGCCAAATCCCATCATTTTGGCAACATCAGTTTGGTGATCAAATAACAAGCGGTTTTCGTTACGTTTAGCGACAAAGTGAAGAGCGAAACGCATACGCCATAAATAGTCTTGTGCTTCAATAAGCTCCGACAATTCATTAGGATAAAGGTAATTATGCTCTTCTAACTCTTCGAGCGAGTCAGCAAGAAAATGACGTTTTGCAACCCAAGCAATGGTTTGGATATCACGCAAACCACCTGGGTTCGCCTTTAGGTTGGGTTCTAAGGTGTAGGCTGCACCATGGTATTGTAAATGCCTTTTTTTCTGTTCTTTACGTTTAGCAATAAAAAAATTTTCAGAGGTCCAAAAGTCATCACTATTTAATAAAGGTAATAACTGTAGTGTAAGTGCCTCACTCCCTGTTATTTGCCGTATTTCCATTAAGTTGGTAGCAATGGTAACGTCATTAACTGCTTGTTGAATGCATTCATTAATTGAGCGTACACTGTGACCTATATCAAGTTTAATGTCCCAAAGCTGTGTGATAAAGCTTGAGATCTTTTCAGCTATGTCTTGCTCGATATCAGGTTGAGTTAATATAAGAATATCAATATCTGAAAAAGGGTGTAGTTCACCGCGCCCATAACCACCGACTGCTACTAAACTTACTTGATCTTTATCAAGCTGATGCTGACACCAAAGGTTAGCGAGTATGGCATCAACAAATACAGCGCGGGCAATTAATAGGTCTTTAACATCATGCTCTGCAAAAGCGCCTATCAGCCAATCATTAAAGGTAACGGTTAATTGGCAAATATCGACACTAGAAACGGCGTCTTCAGTTGCCGTCTCATGTGCAATAGCTAAGCTATCGATAAAATGCGTGGGTATGAGGTGGCTTTTTATCGGATGATTATTCATATATTTATCTATCGTTAAAGGTGACTGATCAATTGCCGTTGTTTAATTATGTAAAAGTTTAATTATGCAAAATTCGGCTTATTGTTTCTTCTTTTCGTAGTGTTAACACTTCACACCCTGTTTTCGTTACCACCAAGGTATGCTCCCATTGGGCAGATTTTTTACCGTCACTGGTATAAACAGTCCAGTTATCTTCTTTATCTAACACAGTATTTGCCTTACCTAAGTTAATCATAGGTTCAATGGTAAAACACATACCTTCAAGCATTTTAGTTTTGTCATTATTCTTATAATGAACAATTTGTGGCTCTTCGTGAAACCCTACACCAATACCATGCCCACAATAATCTTTAACAATAGAGTATCGACCTTTGCTTTTAATAAATTTTTGTATCGCCGTGCCTATCTCACCAAAGGTAGCGCCGGGCTTCACTTTTTTCATGCCAACATATAATGCCTCTTGCGTAATACGGCACAGGCGAGCATCTTCAGGTGATACGTTACCAATTAAAAACATTTTACTGGTGTCTCCATGGTAACCGTCTTTAATGACAGTAATATCAATATTAATAATGTCACCATCTTTTAAAACAGTACCGTCAGGAATACCATGGCAAACCACATGGTTAACCGAGGTGCAAATAGATTTTGGAAAATTATGATAATTTAACGGTGCTGAAATGGCTTGTTGCACATTTTCAGTGTAATCAGCACAAAGGGTGTTTAATTCATCTGTTGTGATACCGGCCTTTACGTGCGGGGCTATCATTTCTAATACATCACAAGCTAATTGCCCAGCGATACGCATTTTGGCAATTTCATCTTGGCTTTTAATTTGTATGGTCATTGAGTTCTCTTTACTTCTTGTATTTAGGTGTGTTTATTCAACTCTAATTGTACGGCTTCAACAATAGCGTTAGGTTGTGTTAAATAAAAATTGTGGTTTAATAAAATTAACTGATCATCAATAGCCAATAATAAGGCTGGAATTGCTTGGGTGTTAATAATCTCTTGCAGTGAGTATATATCTTCTAATTGTATTAACGCATCTTTGCTGAGTTTCTCACGTTTAAATACTTTAGCAGGTGGAGATAACTTTAATTGCTGAATAATACTATCCAAGCTTGTTTGATCAATTAGGGCGTTACCTTGTTCAAAATGGGCTTGTTGCAAGGCATTTAACAAAGGCAATGCTAAGTTTGGTGTTTTATGTTGCGCCCAAGTCATTAAATTTGCAGCTAAAATAGAATTTTTGTTTTCTTCAAGTAGCTTTTTATAGTCAGCGGAAAATTTTACATTGGCAACTTTCTCAACTGTTTTTAGCTCTTTAATTTTGTTGTTTAGCGCATCATCATATTTACCATCAAAGAAAGCCGCATGCCATAAATTTAACGTAATAGCAGGAAACGCCTGGTGAATTTCATTTACCAGTTTAGTTGTTACATAGCTCCAAGGGCAGTGACTGTCGTATAAAAAGAACAGCTGTGTAGATACATTCTGTGTTGTCATTGTTTACCTAAACGTTGTTTATTTGAGTACATAATAAAATAGTGGTTACAGTGAGTAACTATAGTTATTACTAATTTTACCGTGATAGCGCCAATTATCCCAGTTAATTTTTTTCTGGTTAAATAGAGAGCTTTATGGTATAAAGTGCGGCGCTGAGATTTAAGTGGTTGTGTGCTTAGCGAGTTCACGCTCAATGCTATGTTGTCTATCATAAGTTCAATATAAAGTTTATACCAAACCTATGGTACAAACCTATGGTAATAGGCGAGTAAGCAGCCCTAGTCTTAGCGCTAATTAAACAGGTCAATGTCAGCTGAAAAGCGGCTTGATTATATCATAAATTCACATACATCTATAAAGATATACCGGGGTGCCTCACTGTGATAGTGCTTGTATTTACTTTGTTAAAGTTAAAACAAGCGTACAGTATAAGGGTCGTGTGTATTGGATGTATGAACGCTTAACCCCATTAAAGGAAAATACAATGTCAAACGTTTCAATGCGCGATATGCTTAAAGCAGGTGTTCATTTCGGTCACAAAACTCGTTACTGGAACCCAAAAATGAAGCCTTTCATTTTTGGTGCTCGCGATAAAGTTCATATCATCAACCTTGAACAAACAGTTCCTATGTTTAATGAAGCATTAGCTTTCATTAATAATGTTTCATCTAAGAAAGGTAAAGTGTTATTTGTTGGTACTAAACGTGCAGCAAGTGATGCTATCAAAGATGCAGCCATTAAATCTGATCAATTCTTCGTTAACCACCGTTGGTTAGGTGGTATGTTGACTAACTGGAAAACAGTTCGTCAGTCAATCAAGCGTTTAAAAGATCTTGAATCGCAAAGCACAGACGGTACTTTTGAAGCACTTACTAAGAAAGAAGCGTTAATGCGTACACGTGAAATGGAAAAGCTTGATAAAAGCTTAGGTGGTATTAAGAACATGGGTGGTTTACCTGATGCAATCTTTATCATCGATGCCGATCACGAACATATTGCTATTAAAGAAGCAAACAACCTTGGTATCCCAGTAGTTTCAGTGGTTGATACTAACTCAAATCCAGATAACATTGACTACATTGTTCCTGGTAACGATGATGCAATCCGTGCAGTGACTTTATACTGTGACGCTGTTGCTGATGCCGTGATTTCTGGCCGTGAGAAAAACATCGTTGTTCAAGCTGAAAAAGACGGCTTTGTTGAAACTGAATAATTACTATTTTTTCGAATAAAAGAGTAATGTAATTTTAAGTACAACATTTCGTTTATCCATAAAAGCATAACATCAATTTAATTGAGCTACTGCTTTTATGGCACCCAATTTACTATTTATTCCCTATCTTTATTATTTATCGCCTTGTGCGATAAAGCTAATAGGGAATAACTGAATACAGAGGAATTAACTCATGGCAATTACTGCTGCAATGGTTAAAGAACTTCGTGATCGCACAGCTGCGGGCATGATGGATTGTAAAAAAGCGTTACAAGAAGCTGACGGCGACATGGAACTTGCGATTGAAAACATGCGTAAAAGCGGTCAAGCAAAAGCGGCTAAGAAAGCAGGTAACATTGCTGCTGAAGGCCAAATCATCATCAAAGGTGGTGCATTAGTTGAAGTTAACTGTCAAACAGATTTCGTTGCTAAAGATGCTAGTTTCTTAGCATTTGCCAATGACGTTGCTGAAACTGCTGCTGCTTCAAAAGCTTCAATTGATGAGCTACAAGCACAATTTGAAGAAAAACGTATCGCACTAGTGACTAAAATTGGTGAGAACATCAATGTACGACGTGTAGCTTACGTTGAAGGCGCTACTTTAGCATCATATAAGCACGGTGCAACTATTGGTGTTGTTGTTGCAGGTGAAGGTGATGAAGAATCACTTAAGCATATCGCAATGCATGTTGCTGCTAGCAAGCCTGAATACCTTTCTCCTGAAGATGTGCCTGCTGAAGTTGTTGAAAAAGAAAAAGCGATTCAAATTGATATCGCAATGAACGAAGGTAAGCCACAAGAAATCGCTGAGAAAATGGTTAATGGCCGTATGCGTAAGTTTACTGGTGAAGTATCGTTAACAGGACAAGCCTTTATTATGGAGCCTAAGAAAACCGTTGGTGAAGTATTAAAAGAAAAAGGCATTACTATTACCGCTTTTACTCGTTTAGAAGTTGGTGAAGGTATTGAGCGTAAAGAAGAAGATTTTGCAGCTGAAGTAGAAGCACAAATCGCTGCAGCTAAAGCATAATCAACACTTTATCGTTGATGTGTTAGCTTTATAGTCACTCTGTTTTACAGAAGCGCTACACTGCAAAACCCAGTAAAATAAAAAACGTTTAGCTTGTATTTAGCAGGTTAGACGTTTTTTTATGCATTTTTTTAAATTTTTACAGAAAATAAGCATAATAACAGCGGTTTTGTCAGTTAAGGCTTTCTTGGATAAGCTAAACGTATTAAAATGTTTTCGGTCTTTATGACCCTAGACTTTTTTTACCGAGCCAAATAGGAATTTAATCACATGAGCACCACCCAAAAACCCTCTTATCGACGTATACTTCTTAAACTCAGTGGTGAAGCGCTTATGGGTGAAGAAGGCTTTGGTATTGACCCTAAGATTCTTGACCGCATGGCGCAAGAAATCAAAGAATTGGTTGAAATGGATATTCAAGTCGGTGTCGTTATTGGTGGCGGTAATTTATTTCGTGGTGCTGGGCTTGCAAAAGCGGGTATGAATCGTGTTGTTGGCGACCAAATGGGTATGTTAGCAACAGTAATGAACGGCTTAGCAATGCGCGATGCATTACACCGAGCATTTGTAAATACGCGTTTGATGTCAGCAATTGATTTAGCTGGGGTTTGTGAGCGTTATAATTGGGCTAATGCCATCAGTTTATTGAAGTCTGGCCGTGTTGTTATATTTTCAGCAGGCACAGGTAACCCATTTTTTACCACAGATTCAGCCGCTTGTGTACGTGGAATTGAAATTGAAGCTGACGTCGTCTTAAAAGCGACAAAAGTGGATGGTATTTATTCAGAAGATCCAGAAAAAAATTCGGCAGCCGAACTTTATAGCAAACTAACTTTTGATCAAGTCTTAGATAAAGAGTTAAAAGTAATGGATCTCGCCGCTTTTACTTTAGCCCGTGACCACAATATGCCCATTCGTGTATTTAATATGAACAAGCCTGGTGCGCTTAAAGCGGTTATTTTAGGGCATGATGAAGGAACCGTTATTAAAAACTCGTAAGCTCGCCAACATTAATAAGTCGTATTAGTTACCTAGTTTACGAATGGTATAATTTTTTTGAATTTAACATTATTTAATTAATTGTAGGAAGAAACACTGTGATAAACGAAATTATCGAAGATGCGCAAGAGCGCATGGCAAAAAGCATTGAATCTCTTAAGGGTAGTCTAAATAAGATTAGAACTGGGCGTGCACACGCTTCATTACTCGATAACATTACTGTTGATTATTATGGGATGGAAAGCCCATTGAACCAAGTGGGTAATATTTCAGTACCTGATGCGCGTAACCTGTCTATAACAGTTTTTGATAAAGGAATGGTGGCTGCAATCGAAAAAGCCATTATGAAGTCTGATCTAGGTTTAAACCCACAGTCAAACGGTACGCTTATTCGTATTCCGTTGCCGCCATTAACAGAAGAGCGTCGTAAAGATTTAGTCAAAGTTGTCCGTGGTGAAGCTGAAAATGGCAAAATTGCTATTCGTAATATTCGTCGTGATGCTAATTCAGATTTTAAGGGGTTGTTAAAAGAGAAAGAGATCAGTGAAGACGAGCACCACCAAGCAGAAGACAGCGTACAAAAAGTGACAGATACTTTTATTAAGCAAGTTGATGAACTGCTGGTAAAAAAAGAAGCTGAATTAATGGAAATCTAATCTATATTTTTAGGAACAACGCCAGGTAGTAGTGATTGCTGACTGGCGTTTTTGTATCTTAATTAATAATACCAATTGCATTAATTGGGTGGCCAATATTCCGATTAAAATACCAACAACTTTGTTATTTATTTAATAAGCCTCATAAGTGATTAAATAAATATAATGTGTTTGGCTTTTTAGTAGGGCAAAGTAAAACACCTTCATTAATGGAGCAGGTATATTCTCTCATGTAAGGATAATGAGTGGCTGCGCACATGGCATCATCAGACGAAGATAAAAAAATACCAGCACATGTTGCTATTATAATGGATGGTAATGGTCGTTGGGCACAAGCTCGAGGAAAAGGCCGTGTTGCTGGGCATAAAGCCGGTGTTGAATCAGTACGCGCCGTCGTTAAAGGCGCACGTAAAACAGGCGTAAAAGCATTAACACTATTTGCTTTTAGTAGTGAAAATTGGCAACGTCCCGCACCTGAAGTTTCTGTGTTAATGGATTTATTTATGTATGTGCTAACAAAAGAAGTTAAGCGTCTACATAAAAATAACATATGTTTTAGAGTGATTGGCGATTTAAGCCAGTTCTCTGAAAAATTACAAAGAAGTATCAAAAAATCAGAGGAACTAACCGCAGCAAATGATGGCTTAACTTTATCAATTGCGGCAAATTATGGTGGTCGATGGGATATTGTTAACGCAGCAAAATTGCTAGCGGCGCAAGTGAAAAATAATCATATGCCCCTTGAAGATATAACGGAAAAGTCATTGCATGCGCAAACCTGTTTAGCGGATTTACCCGCCCTAGATTTATTAGTTCGCACGGGTGGTGATTTTCGCATTAGCAACTTTTTATTGTGGCAAGCAGCTTATGCCGAGATGTATTTCACTGACACTTTATGGCCAGATTTTAACGAAGCACAATTTGCCCAGGCGCTTGATGCTTTTAAACAAAGAGAACGCCGTTTTGGTAAAACAGGCGAACAAGTTAAACAAATTGAAAATAATAAAAAGTAATAAGCCCGTAAAAACTATAAAAAAAACGGTATCGACTTACTAAAATAAAAAGGATATAACTTGCTTAAACAACGTATTATTACTGCTTTAATTTTAGCACCCGCGGCGATCGCTGCAATTTTTTATTTACCATTAATGTATTTTGCAGCTTTGTTGCTCATTATATTAGGAATTGGGGCATGGGAATGGGGGCCTTTAATGGGCTTCAGCACGAAAGCTAAAAGAATAAGCTTTACTGTTAGTACACTTGTTTTAATTGCCACTCTTTGGCGTAGTGTTCCTCTTGATAATTTATGGGTCAGTGCAATGCAGTTACATAATGCTGCATTAGCAGTATTGTGGTTAGCAGTATTTTGGTGGGTATTTTCTGCATTTCTCATGTTTTCCTACCCCAACATAAGCCTTTTTTGGTCTAAACATCGTTCAGTCCGCGGTTTGTTTGGTTGGCTGACACTGGTTCCTACCTGGCTTGCTTTTATGGTTATTCGTACTAATGAGTATCAAGTAGATACATACCACGGTGCGCAATTACTAATGTTTCTCTTGTTAATGGTATGGAGCGCTGATATAGGAGCATATTTTGTTGGTAAAAAACTGGGTAAAAATAAATTAATGCCGAATGTGAGTCCGGGTAAAACCATAGAGGGGTTTCTTGGTGGTATCGCCTCTGCTTGTATTTTAGTGGCTATTGCAGCCTATCAGTTTGGCTGGAATCAGCAGCAAGTCACCACCGCATTGCTGGTAACTGTGCTAATTACTATTGTTTCGGTGTTGGGAGATCTCAACGAAAGCATGTTTAAACGCCAAGCAGGCATTAAAGATAGCGGCTCTATTTTACCCGGTCATGGGGGCATTTTAGATAGAATAGATAGTTTAACAGCAACAGCACCTATTTTTGCGCTGTGCTATGTATTATTTGGTTGGTAATGTCAGTGATAAAGAGAAAGTCATCTAATGATGCAGGTGTTCGCCAATTATGCATTTTAGGTTCTACAGGCTCTATTGGCAAAAGCACATTAGATGTCGTACGTTTGCACCCCAATAAATTTAAGGTCGTTAGTTTATCAGCACACGCTAGTGTAGATATAATCGTTGAACAGTGTCTTGAATTTCGTCCTCGCACGGTTGTTATGGTTTCAGCACCACATGCAAAATGTTTAGCTCAACGCTTGGTGCAAGAAAACTTAAGTGACATAGTCGTTAAATCAGGTAGTGATGCCTTGACTGATATTGCTAACTCACCCGAAACAAATACCGTAATGGCAGCTATTGTGGGCGCTGCTGGCTTAATACCCACGTTGGCGGCCGTAGAAGCCGGTAAACGAGTTTTACTTGCGAATAAAGAAGCGCTGGTTACTTCTGGTGCTATTTTCATTGAAGCGGTTAAAAAGTCTGGGGCAGAATTGTTGCCAATAGACAGCGAGCACAATGCTATTTTTCAAAGCTTACCGTGGCAAGAGCAAAGTCGAGTAGGGCATTGTCAATTAAATAACAACGGAATTAGTAAGGTCTTATTAACAGGCTCTGGTGGACCATTTCGTACCTGGACCGTAGATGCGCTTAAAACAGTAACACCAGCGCAAGCCTGCGCGCACCCCAACTGGGATATGGGTAGAAAAATATCGGTTGATTCGGCCACAATGATGAATAAAGGCCTAGAGTTTATAGAAGCCAAATGGCTATTTAATATAGCAGCTGACGATATTCAGGTAGTATTACACCCACAAAGCACTATCCATTCAATGGTGCAATATGTTGACGGCTCCGTGATTGCACAAATGGGTAATCCTGACATGCGTACCCCGATAGCGCATGCACTAGCTTACCCACAGCGGATAGAGTCGGGTGTTGCACCATTAGACTTTTTTAATACAGCCGCTTTTGAATTTCAAGCGGTTGATTTTAAAAAGTACCCAAACTTAAAGTTAGCAATTAATGCCTGTAAAAGAGGACAAGCAGCTTGTACTGCACTGAATGCTGCCAACGAAATTGCTGTCGCTGCTTTTTTAGCCGAAAAAATAAAATTTAATGATATTTATAAAATAAATGAAACTTCTGTGAATAAATTTGTCTCAGAACAGGTAAGCAGTATTAAAGAGGTTATTTCCTTAGACACCCGTGCTAGAGAATTCGCTCAACAATTATTAGTACAGTATGACGAAACTACATAAGACAATATTAGGTTTTTGTCTGTTCGGTAGTGGTCAATTTATCTGGGATATTAAGGAACAAAAAGAGTAATGTTTGAGTTTATGTGGAATGCAGCCTCGTTTGTGGTTGCCCTTGGTATTTTGGTGACCGTGCATGAATATGGGCACTTTTGGGTTGCGCGTAAAAATGGTGTTAAAGTAGAGCGTTTTTCCGTTGGTTTTGGGAAAACACTTTGGCGAAAGGTGGGTAAAGATGGTACTGAATATGTTATAGCAATGCTGCCACTTGGTGGCTATGTTAAAATGCTAGATGAGCGCGTTGACAATGTAGCGGAGCAAGACAAAGATAAAACCTTTAATTCGAAAACCGTTTACCAACGCATAGCAATTATAGCGGCAGGTCCCTTGGCTAACTTTGCCTTTGCAATATTTGCCTTCTACCTAATGTTTTTAATTGGTGTGCCGAGCATAAAGCCGGTTATTGGTAGTATTAATGCAGGCTCAATCGCTGCCGAAGCACAACTGCCAAATAACGCAGAAATCATTGAAATATCAGGCAAAAAGATACAAGATTGGCAAGATGTAAACCTAGCGCTAATCGGTGAGATTGGCGCGGATACTATTGAAATAAAAACAAAAGGTAGCGAAAGCCAATATGTCAGTAGTTATACTTTGTTAACCAAAAACTGGCAGTTTTCCCCTGAAAAAACATCAGCGTTGACAAGTTTAGGGATAAGCCCATACCGGCCTGCTGTATATAATGAATTGGCCGCTATTGGCAAAAATAGCCCAGCCGAAAAAAGCGGCTTGCTTGTTGGTGATAAACTTATTGCTATTAACCAAGCACCCATTGAACCGGGCTGGCTTGATTTTTCAAAAAAAATTAAACGTTATGCAAACGAAACATTGGCATTGACCATTGAGCGTGAAGGGCAACAACACGTTGTTGAGGTAACCCCTGAGGGGGTAGAGCAAAATGGTGAATTGATTGGCTATTTAGGTGTTTCGCCTAGGGCAGATAACTGGCCAGAAGAATATAAAATTGAAATCAGCCATGGCGTATTTTCTGCCATTGGTGAAAGCGTTAACCGGACATGGAATTTAGTTACCTTAAGTTTTAATATGATTGGTAAATTAATTACGGGTGATGTCTCTGTTAAAAATTTAAGTGGTCCAATAGCAATTGCCCAGGGCGCAGGGAACAGTGCAGGTTATGGTTTTGTTTACTTTTTGAGCTTTTTAGCGTTAATTAGTATTAATTTAGGAATAATTAACCTTTTACCGTTGCCGGTACTTGATGGCGGGCACTTACTCTATTATCTTATAGAGCTTTTAACAGGAAAGCCGGTGCCAACAGAAGTACAAGAAATTGGGTTTAAGTTTGGTGCTTTAGCATTATTGGTGTTAATGAGTATTGCGTTATTTAACGACTTTAGCCGTGTGTTGGGTTAGAAGGTCCAAAGGGGTAACCTTTTACGTTTTACCCAAGTGACTGGTACTTGATGGCGGGCACTTACTCTATTATCTTATAGAGCTTTTAACAGGAAAGCCGGTGCCAACAGAAGTACAAGAAATTGGGTTTAAGTTTGGTGCTTTAGCATTATTGGTGTTAATGAGTATT